>JAEYXC010000073.1 GCA_023428655.1 Bacillota bacterium
GGGCCGCCGACACGAAGTCTTGGGTCAGCTTCTTTTACTGCTTTGGCAGAAACCTCATATAGCTTAAAATACTCTGCCATATCTGCATCCTTCCAGAAGACATTGAGGTTGGGCTCATTCCATACCTCGAAGGGCCAGGTGAGGACTTCTTCCGTGCCGTAGCGCTCAAACCAGTGAGCAATGGTTGCCTTAATCAGATCAGCCCATTTCTCATAATCTATTGGTGGAGTAACATTACCCTTCCAGTAGAATACAGTCTGATCTCCACTTGCAAGCTTATAGGGCATGAAGCCAAGCTCGATAAAGGGCTTGAGACCGAGAGAGAGATAATCATCAAAGACCATATCCAGATAGGTAAAATTATATTCCACCTTTTGTGTTCCATTCTCCTCATAGACACGATAGATAGCCATATCATCGCAGAACAGTCCGTGACCGCGAATATGGGAGAAATGAATATCCTTTTGAACCAGCTCTAATTGGTCGTGGTATTCCTTATGTAAAGCTAAGCCCATTCGTCCGGTACCGATACAAAAGGTAGCATTGTTGTTGAAGGGAGCTTTTGAATCTTTGGTTATGTTATAGTGTAATTCCTTTGACATATTAATACCCCTTTCTATAATTGCTTAGTCTGTACTTCATTGTTTCATAGTCAGCTTCGAATATAATTTAATGAATATACATATAGTAAATATGGTAATCTATTTTAGTCCGATTTACAAGGTTTTCGTAATAGAAAGCAATATAAGTATTGCAAAAAATTACAGAAACGGCTACAATTGGGTTGATTGAGTGTCAGGGGGGGAATACCAGGTGGGAGATATCGTGATTGAAGAAATTAATTATAAGGCCTTTGTTATGGTGACAGGAAGCCTTCTACTATTGATTGCGTCGGTAGCAATGAGCGTATTCGGCATTCAGAGGGCGCGAAGTGCTTATTGGGTTCCGGGTATGATGGCATCGGTCCTGTTCTTAATTCTGTTTTTTGGAGCAGTAGCCAATGCGATGAAGGTCAGAAAGCTATTAACCATAACCCATGAGGGTATCATAGATAGCTCCTCCTTGAGTGGACTGGGCTTTATCTCCTTTGATAATATCAAAGAATTCACAATTGTTAATGTACATAATAAGAGGGTTATCGCAGTGATACCGAAGGATATGGATCGCCTGCTTACACAGTTCACAAGAGTTAAAAGACAATTAATAAAGAGGAATCTGAATCTCAATCTACCACCAATACTCATCATGGTGGAGCTGGCAAAGGATATGGAGCCGGAGGATATCTTATCCCTTATGAATAAGAGGCTATTTGATTACAGCAGATTATTTGAATAGAGTGTGCAGAGATTAAGTCGAATCAATTAACAGTAAAATAGAGAGTAAAAAACAAGGGTCTGTTGCAAAAAAAATGCAACAGACCCTTAAATGTCTTATTCAAGAACTTTTCGCCCTAGTCGCATGCTGTCTTAAAAAGAATACAACTAAGTATTCGATTACGGCATATATTATGGATAATATACATATCGCTAAGTTAGGACCGATTGAGCTTAGATTATCGATGCGACTCAAGGTGATTACAATGGAGATAAAAGCAATTAGTACACCGTTTGGGATGGAGATTTTTTGAAGCACCTCAAGGATTTCGGAATATGTCTTTCGCCCTGACAGCAACACCCCTGAAATACTTAATAAAGCAATTAACAACAAGGTAAAGAAATCAAAATAATTAAGAAGCAAGTTAGTCCAGCTATCTTGGGTATAGCTTAGGACTAGGAATAAGGCAAAGAATGCAATAAAAACACCGGCAACATTTTTTGTAACAGATACCTTTTTTGTTTTTTCGTTTTCTTTCATAAGAAACATTATATTTTCCTCCGCTTTTACGGAATAATTTGTTTCTGATAAGCGCTCACCAGAAATCAATTCATTCATGCTAATTTCAATAGAATGGCATAAAGTGTCCAGATAGGAGATATCCGGCATACTTTTTCCGCATTCCCACTTGGATATGGTCTTGTCACTGATTCCGATTTTTTCTGCAAGTTCTTTTTGTGTAAGTCTAACCTGATTTCTCGATTCGGCAATAAATCTGCCTATTTTTTCTTGGTTCATTATGCTTCTCCTTTGTTGACGAGTTTAAAGCTGCATGCATCTTATGCTCTGATTTTAATCGTTGTGTTGTGTAATATCAACCTACAAAAAGTAGAATTTGCTCTCCGTATTGGAGAATAGGAAAGTAGAATTTTTGTTTTCACTTGGCTGATAAAAAGCTTAAAAAAATAAGTTGAAATTCAGACAAACCTGTGCTATCATAGTGAATTGTGATATGTTATACTATTAATTCCTTGCTCTTTAAATGTTAAATTGATTCTTCGTCAGTCAAGTTACATTAGAAAAGGGCCAGAGACCAGAAGGAGGTGCTAAACAACTATGAATCAATATGAATTAGCCTTAGTTGTAAACGCAAAAATCGAGGATGAAGCCAGATTAGCTACATTAGAAGCTACGAAAGAGCTGATC
>JAEYXC010000085.1 GCA_023428655.1 Bacillota bacterium
ATCAAGCTACGGAGGTATTATCCGAGAAGGAAGCATACGAATTTCATTCCTGGCAGGCAGAATTATTTGCGAAGGAGCAGGTGGATTTCTTATATGCGGGAGTCATGCCGGCAATGCCTGAGATTATCGGTATGGCAAAGGCGATGGGAGATACCAAAATACCTTATATCATTAGCTTTATGGTACGTAATAACGGAAGGCTGATTGACGGAACCACGATCAACGATGCTATTTTGGAGGTGGAAGAGACCGTAAGGATCAAACCGCTTACCTATATGGCGAATTGTATTCACCCGTATAATCTCGACAAAGCATTGTCAAGGGAGTTTAATCAGACGGAGCTGGTGCGAAGGAATTTTTCTGGCATACAGGCAAATGCCTCGCCTCTGTCACCGGAGGAGCTGGATGGCAGCTGTGAAATAATCACAACGGATCCGGTTGAGCTTGCCCAGGGGATGATCAATTTACGGGATCAATATAAGCTAAAGATTTTCGGTGGCTGCTGTGGCACCAATCAGCTTCATATGGAGGAGCTGGCGAAGCGCTTATCGAAGCTAAGGTAGACTTTTATCTCATTTACCGTTATAATATGATACGGTAAATGAGATATTTTTGATTAGAAGGAGGAAGTGTCACACACCCTATTTATTATCGAGATTGATTAGTAGTAGTGAAAGGATGCTATAACTGAACTTGAGGGATAACAGAGTATAAGGGAGTGACTATCATAAATAGATGAAAAAAGGACAGATATATGAAGGAGTAGTAACAAGGATTGATTTTCCGAACAAGGGAATCGTTGAGCTAGATGGCGAGAAAGTGGTGGTCAAGAATGCCATCCCCGGGCAGAGAATCAATTTTGCTGTAAGTAAGATTAGGAGTGGCAAATCGGAAGGAAATCTGAAAGGGGTAATCTGCAAGTCCCCTCTGGAGACTAGAGAAGGAGCCTGTAGAAGCTTTGGTAACTGTGGAGGCTGCAGCTATCAGACCATGTCCTATGAGAACCAACTGGAGATGAAAAAGAGCCAGGTAATGAGACTTCTTGATCAGGTATGTGAAGAATACAACTTTGAGGGTATTTTGGGAAGTCCGGTGGAATGGGGATACCGCAATAAGATGGAATTTTCCTTTGGGGATGAGTATAAGAACGGCCCCCTGGCCCTTGGTCTTCATAAGAAGGGGAGCTTTCACGATATCATTACCGCAGACGATTGCGCAATTGTTGATAAAGATTTTAATCAGATTCTATCCTGTGTACTGAACTATTGTAAAGAACTGGGAATGAGTTATTTTCATAAACTGACCCATCAGGGATATCTGCGTCATCTTCTGGTGCGAAAAGCAGTAAAGACCGGTGAGATCCTGGTGAATATCGTAACCACGACCCAGGAAGAAGACCTGGGTGGGAGTGAGGATATCTTCGCTGAGCTGGCAAAGCAGCTGCAGGAGCTGGAGCTAATGGGCTCTATTGTAGGTATCCTGCATACCTATAATGACAGTCAGGCCGATGTGGTGAAGAGCGACCTTATGGTAGCACTTTACGGTAGAGATTATATCTATGAAGAGCTGCTGGGACTTCGTTTTAAGATATCTACCTTCTCCTTCTTTCAGACAAACTCCTTAGGTGCTGAGGTGCTATATTCCAAGGTCAGAGAGTATGTGGGAGAGACAAGGGATAAAAGGATTTTTGATTTGTATAGCGGAACGGGAACCATCGCCCAGCTTCTGGCACCCGTAGCAGCAAAGGTAACCGGTGTTGAGATCGTCGAGGAAGCGGTGGAAGCAGCCAAGGAAAATGCCGCGCTGAATGGACTTAGTAACTGTGAGTTTATCGCCGGTGATGTATTAAAGGTCATCGATTCACTGGAGGATAAACCGGACATTATCGTTCTGGACCCGCCGAGGGACGGCATTCATCCCAAGGCACTTGATAAAATTATTCAATTTGGAGTAGATAAGATTGTTTATATCTCCTGTAAGCCAACTTCTTTGGTAAGAGATCTGGAGGTGCTACAAGCGAAGGGATATAAGGTAGATAAGGTATGTGCGGTGGACATGTTCCCGGAGACGGTGCATGTGGAGACTATATGTAGCCTAACTAAGATTTAGATAAGGCAATTTTTAATTTCATTCATGTGGAGACGGAGGTTCCTTTATTCAACAAAAATATGAAACCAGCTAAAATTATAAGTCCCCATAGAATGGATTGACTGTCTTAAGTTGCAGGTATCGCCTTATATAAAGGCTCCTAGGGGGAATACATCCATCATCCTATTCGATAAATATGATAACTTATGACTTAGACAAAGTCGTGAGTTGAAATTCTAAACAATAACTTATGATTTATCCATGGCTTATACTTGAATGAATGTATATGAGCATGAACTTCTTTATTTAACTAAAACATGGTTTTGATTTGAATTAGCCTAACTTTATGATTTGACTTTATTAAAGAAGGAGGGAATTAATGTTACATGTTATTTCAAGAGATGGAACAAAAATCGCTTACGAAAAAACCGGTGCAGGTCCAGCACTACTTATTATTGGTGGGGCGTTAGTAGATCATCATAATTATGCGCCACTTGCGATTAGTCTAGCAGATAAGTTTGAAGTGTATAATTTTGATCGTCGTGGACGAGGGCAAAGTGCCGATACTGCACCTTATACGGTCGAGCGTGAGGTAGAAGATGTCCTAACAATTATAAACAGTATTGGTAGACCTGTTATCATATATGGGCATTCTTCAGGTTCGGCGTTGGCTATACATGTTGCTGCAGTGGAGGACAAGATTGAAAAGTTGGTAATTGTCGACCCACCATTCACTCCTCACAGTAATGATGACATTAAGGCAAGGGAGGAGTTTAGCGAAGCTATGACTGCAATTCAAGCTCTCCACGATAATGGTGATCATAAAGGTTCTGCGACCTTTTTTCTAAGTAGTTTCGGCTTATCTGATGAGGAAGTAGAAGGAATACTCAGTTCACCTGCAGGTGAAGGTATGATTGACTGTGCACGCACTTTACCTTACGACTACAAGATTCTAGGCGATGGATTGGTTCCGACTGAGCTAGCAGTAAGGGTCACCGTGCCCACCCTTATCCTAGCAGATAAGGATATGCCTGAGACAGCTCAGGCTCTAGCAGAAATAATCCCTAATTCTAGTTTTCAGCCTATGGAATCAAGCGGACATGAGTTAAATCCTGATTACATAGCTGAGGCAATAGTAGAATTTACTACGTAAATAGCAGGAGTTCCCTGAGCAGGATGTGAAATAGGAGGTTTTCTTATGCCATTTACTATAGTCCGTCAGGACATCACAAAAATGAAAGTTGACGCTATCGTCAACGCTGCGAATACCGCCCTCCAGATGGGGGGAGGGGTTTGTGGAGCCATATACAAAGCTGCCGGGGTACAAGAACTCCAAGCCGCTTGCAATAAACTTGCTCCGATTCAAACAGGGGAGGCAGTTATTACGCCAGGCTTTGGGCTTACTGCTAAGTACATTGTCCATACGGCAGGACCCGTATATAGTGATGGTAAGCACGGCGAGGAGGAGTTGCTTTATTCCTGTTATACGAATTCTCTGAAACGTGCCTTAGAAAATGGTTGTAAAAGTGTGGCTTTTCCATTGATCTCCAGCGGGATTTATGGTTATCCAAAGGTTGAGGCTCTCCGTGTAGCAACAGCTGCAATACAGGATTTTCTCAACAATCACGACATTGATGTGTCCCTTGTAGTGTTTGATAAAGCTGCGTTTGAAGTGAGCGAGAGGCTGCTCGGAGAAGTCGCCAGCTACATTAATGAGAATTATGTAGCGAAACATAAGGAAACTCGGCGTAATTTTCTTGATGTTGAGTGTAAAGTCCTTGATGAAGCCGAATGCATTCAATATAATGCTTCGATGGCTAAAATGTCAGAAAGCATACTCGATGCACCAATCGCAGGAATTGATGATTTGGTCGGCAACCTTGACGAGCCATTCTCAGCAACGCTCCTCCGATTGATTGATCGTAAGGGTAGAACAGATGTGGAAGTGTACAAGCGCGCCAACCTTGACCGTAAGTTGTTCTCAAAGATACGGAGTAATAAGGGTTATATACCCAGCAAGCGAACTGCCATTGCCCTTGCCGTGGCATTGGAGCTGAGCCTTGACGAAACGGATGATCTCTTGGAGCGAGCGGGTTATGCATTATCCAGAAGCCAGAAGTTCGATGTAATTATCGAGTATTTCATCATAAACAACAAGTATGATATTTTTGAGATAAACGAGGTGCTGTTCCAATATGATCAGCCACTGTTGGGAGGGTGCTGATATCAAATGCTTCTGATATCAGTGCGAAGCACCTGCCATATCTAAGTAAAGGTTAGTAAATCATTTGTCGCTTGAAAAGCGACCGACTGTCCTGTCAAAATTGGTATCCTTAAGTCATATTAAAACTTGAGGAGGAATTACAATGAAAAAAGGACTAACTGAACTGGTATTTATATTGGACAAAAGCGGCTCTATGGGTGGCCTGGAAAACGACACAATAGGTGGTTACAACTCAATGCTTGCCAAACA
>JAEYXC010000181.1 GCA_023428655.1 Bacillota bacterium
TGTCACAGCGTTACGCTATGCCCAATAGAAAGGTAGTGGGTATTTTAACTGACATCGGAACAGAAGAGCTTGCACATATGGAGATGGTAAGTGCGATTGTTCATCAGTTGACAAAGGATCTTACACCTGCTGAGATTATGGAAGGTGGCTTTGAGAAGTATTATGTGGATCATACCCTCGGTTTATGGCCACAGTCCGCAGGCGGTGTTCCGTTTACCTCGACCTTCTTCCAGAGCAAGGGCGATCCGATTACCGACCTGGTAGAGGATATGGCAGCAGAGCAGAAGGCAAGAACGACCTATGACAATATTCTTCGCCTTGTGCATGATCATGAGGTATGTGACCCGATCAAGTTCTTAAGAGAGAGAGAAATTGTTCATTTCCAGAGATTTGGTGAAGCGCTTCGCATCATCCAGGATGAACTTGACTCCAGGAACTTCTATGCGATCAATCCGGCATTTCCGGCAGACTTTAATAAATGCTAAAACAAGTGCTAATAAAAATATGCATAATACGATTCAACCCCGGTCTTATTGATCGGGGTATTTTAGAGAAACCAAGGAGTATAGATAAATATTATAAGTCTAGATAAAATTTCCAAATACGACATACCTTAAATAAAAAGACATGGTATAATTGAAATAAATACTTAGTGTGAGGATATTTTAACATTAAAAATCATCCGTAAATGTCGTTAAGGAGGTGAGTTATAGGTCATGTATTCGTTACTGATTATGACGTACTTAAATGAATTTGCCGGTTACATGTGTTTATGGAATATGTCCTATAGCCCCCTCTCAACTTCAGTAATAAAGGATAATTATGAAAAAATTAATAATATTATTAACCACTATAAGCTTAATTGTATTTCTTGTCCTCAGCTTAAATAGCTATCATTTATGCCTTGCAATAGTTTGATTTATATGCATACCTAATTAATGAAAATATGATAAAACATTAAATTACGATAAAATGGTATGTGTTGAAAGTATGTATATCATTATATTTAAAACTAGCTGAAAACTAATTGCAAATTTAGGATTCCAATAGAGAGGAATATTATGGCCAAAAAACATCGTGTAGTAATCATATTTTTAATTGCTGTCATTATAGTGATATCAATATTTTTTGTATGGAACAAATATAATATAAAAAAAGTCACTACAGAGAATAACATGGTGGCAAATAACCAGAAATGGGTATTTGATACAAATCAGTATCAATCCTATAAGCAGTTCACTCGTTTCATCAGTGAATTTTCACCGGAAACATTAGAAAATAAAGAGGAGATTTCGATTGATGATACAGTTTATTACCAATACGGTAATGAAGATATAAACGTAAAAGTGATTAGCCCCGATTCTTATTATGAGAAAAATATGCAAGGTCCTGTAGATTATATCGTTACGTACCGAGATAAAACCTTTACTTTTCAAGAGGATATATCTCTTCATCCAGAAGATGTGATTATTTATTTTGTCGATATAAATAAAGATAGTATAAAGGATATTATTATAAAAGGTGCGCCATATAGCGGCACGAACTCAGCCTATTATTGGATGAGAGCTATCAATCTTAAACTTATGGAAGAAATTGAGGTTTTTAAGACAACAGATACAGTTCGACTTACTACTGAGCAATCAGACACATTAAATAAAATGCTTGAAAAGGATATAAAATTCCAGAGTATATTTCCTGATTATGAATGGATGGGCAATTATTCCAATCCTCTAGTGGACTACTTTGGAAATATTTATTATGAGATTGGGATAGGTAAGGAGTTAGCTAATGACCTAGGAAACGTTTTATTATTATTTGATTATAATAAAATAACACATAAATATGATCTGGTTGATTATGAATATATTCCCCGATATGTGTATGAAGATAGATATTAGGTCAAATCCCAGTTCCACCTTCGCATGGTGCTATGTAAGGATATGAGTTACCTTCAAATTATCCTGTACTACTGTCTATGAAACTACATTGGTTTCGATAGTCCGTAAGGACTACCACTGAAAATCAAACAACATTATTGATTTATTCAAACAAATTATAGACGTTAAATATAATCTAAAATAATAAGCACCTCTTATTAGCCATTCCTGCTACAACTTTATTATAACACTTCATAAGTTGGACTACTTCCTGCTTACCATGAACCACTGGAAGCGTAGCTTCAGGTATTGAACAGGCATTGTCTCGAAACCTTCGGATATGATAAGTACGATCGAGAAGAGAATTTAGAAAAGTTTATCGAATATTTAAATAATCGTTATTTAAAAAGAAGAGCGGATCAGATTGAAATTATAGAGAGATCAATTAATCCAACAGAAGAACAAAAAAAGTATCCATATCTGTTATACTAAGTTGGATTATTCAGAGTTATTGAGTGTATCTTAAGTTCTATGAAAATGAAGGGTTAGACGTACTAAATCTAGTTTACTATCATTTGTCGTAAGTTAATAATGGCACACACAAGTATAGAGGTTTTTATGATAAAAAGAGTATGGGTAGGAGTTGTTTTACCGATTCTTATAGCATCAGGGTTTATGCTATATCAATCTATAATAAAGACAGAATATACAGAGCAGCCTTATTCTGGGGTTGATTTGATAATTGCTATAACAGGTAATAAGCCTCAAATTAAGGAAGAGAATGTGACTTTTGAAAAAGTTGATTTGACTGATATGAAAACCCCTTCATTTTATACAACTTATGATACTGTTTTTATATCAAAGGATGATCTATTAGAAGCAGATTCTGAGGAATATGTGACTGTATTCAGAAGCTCTTCCGTACCTGTATTTTTTATTGACTCAGAAAAAAGCTATATACCATTTATTAATGAAGATTTATCTTATGATACAGTTCCGGATTTGTTTGATCCACCTTATATAAGTGGCATTCTTTTCTTTGATGGTGATAATTATTATGCTTGGGAATATTCCATGCTTCCTGATAAAACAAGGCAAAACAGTATAAATAGCATATATTCGAAGATTTTTAAGGTAGTATCAAAATTAAAAAATGGAGAGAAATTGTGAGCTTAAGAAAATCCTCATATGCTTATTAATTATTGTGTTGATTAATTAGGAATAAGAGAAAATAAATAGGATGATTCAATTCGGCTATGTGCATACTCAAAAAGGATTAATATGCATTTAGTTCGAAAGCATCCATTCAAATGCGTCCGCGTAGCTATCAGCTGGAAAACTGCTATGTCCTGCATCATATAGCCTAAGCTCGACATCCTTGCCAGAAGCTTTAAGCATATCATATATGGTTTCAGCCTGTTCTACAGGTACACGCATATCTGTCCGGCCATGTATAATCAGCAAAGGCACATTGATCATCTCTGGCCAATGGACAACGGATCGTTTCTTATATTCCTCCGGAAGTTGTTCCGGTGTATTGCCAACAAGCTTTATAAGTGTAGCTTTCATATCATAATCTCGAAAATTATAGTTTTCCGCAAGATCGGTTGTTCCGCACATGACGACTGCCGCTGAAATATTATCCCTATCCGCAAGATACTCCTCCTTTAGTGTGCAATATGCTTGAAGGCCTCCTCGTGACACCCCATACAGATAAATCTTTTCATTTGAAAATGATAGCTGCTGCGCTATATCAATCAGACTCAACACGTCCTGAACATCATTTCCCCCAAAGTCCTCTGTGCCGGTTCCGCCATCATTACCCCGATACTGTGTGGCCATCACAATGAAACCAAAATTAGTAAGTTGACTGATGTCAGAAGGACGCAGCATTCCATATGTGCGATTACCGCCACGTAGATAAATTAGTATCGGATATTTCTTTTTCAAATAATCGGAGGGTGCACAAATATATCCCGCGACCTTGTATTCATCGCTTTTATACATAAGCTTATATGTTAGTTTATCATCAAGTGCTTCGTCAAACCCAAAGTATTTGGCTTCGGCATTATAATTTTCATAGTCTGAACTGTCGTAATTCACCTTGTTCAAGGAAATAATCTCATCCAGTTGATCGATATCCCCAATTTGTTTTACACTGTTACTGTCATCACCGGTACCGGTAAAACAGCCGGTTATGTACAATATCATTATCAGTGTTGGTAAAATTACGATCAAACGCATACAGGTACTTGATTTCATAAGTAGCCTCCTTGAACTATTAAGTATGGTTTTGGTTAAATATGAGAATTCAAAGTTGAAATTCAAATTGTTAAGTAATGTTTTTCACTTCCTTTGATAAAGCGGAATTTCTGAAGGGATATATCAGGTAAAAAGTTAGGACCATCCTTTATTTCATATTAAGGACTTTTATTCAATATTATTTTACGCGGGATTTGATTTCATATAGGGCATATACTTTTTAGCTATATCATTGTATAATACAGGATAGAATTAACAAAAAAACCCTTAATCATCTTATCTACTTTTACGAAGCGACATTTAAGAATAGACCTTTCAGGAATTTTCGGAATAGATTTTAATTCAGTCACAGTGTTTTGTAATCTGCAGTAGATAATAAGGAGAGCATATTTTCTCTTCTTAGGTTGATAAGTCTTAATTGTTTTATATTACTTTTCTTTTAAGTACTTTATGAAACAAAGTATCCCAAGAATATAGAATAATACTTTAATAAATTCTAACACAAAACCAAAACTGTAAACTAATGGAAACATGTTATATCCCTCCTTGTTTTTGAGAATTCATTCATTGTTATTTATATCATACATTAGTGATCCATAATTTACCATAATTATTTGTGATATGGTAGTAAGAGATTTACGGTATCATTGGTCGTATATAGGTATTCATTTCTTCATTGCAGAGAGTTACTTTAGAACAGATAATAGCCATCATATACGATATGAAGATACTTGGCCGTTACTCTTTCTAAAGATGATTTTTGCTGTATAAATGATATGTATTTATTTTATAGACTTAAGGAGGATTAGCTGTGAAAAAAGCAATCATAGGTTCCACTTTTTTATTATCGGGTGTTTTGATAACTTTGAGTATTCTTATTATCGGAGTTGTTCTGGTTCCAACAGTAGGAAGCTGGAATGGCTCTAGGCTGTTGACTACAATAGCTGAGAAAGAACTTTCATTACCGTTTGTGATAGGAATTATATTTTGTATGATTGGCCTTTTTCTTTTTATTGTGTCGTTATTTTTTGATAGGGACTGAGAAGCAGAAATTCAGACTTAACGTAAGTTTATTTTAAGCTCCCATATAATCTTGTATAATCAGAGGAGGCTAAGAATGAAAAAGAGATATAAGGATTTACTAACTATTGCTTTCCTCCTAATAGGCACCTTTTTTATTGAAACTATTATATTGAATAAATCAATAATGGAAATTGAGTGGGGGATTTATCTAACCATGTTTGTGTCCTCCGTCATCGCGACATTTGTAATCAATAAACGTAGATAGATAAAAATATACCTCATATACCTATGTAAAAACGAAACTATGGTCAGTTCTTCTTGTAATCAAAGAAAGCTCCCCAGGGAAGGAAGCATTCTTTGTAGTACTCTATATGCAGAACTCTATAGTCATTTGCCTATGCGATAGGCACATCAGATGGCTAGGGGATTGATAATCAAGTCCTCAATTACACTCCTCTGATATTACCGGAGGAAGGTCTTTTGTCCGTTGTAGCTTTCGGATTTGGGTTCTCGACTCTTGGGCTATATTTATAGTCATCCGAAACGCTACTCTTACCCTGTTTCTTCGAAGATGTGTCCTTACTGTTGCTCATATTTGCAGCTCCTTTCTTTTTTTAGTAGTGTTTGCAAAGGAAGGAGATTTATTCGGTGTGGTACATATATCATCATGGTATCGCTTTAACGCATAACACTTTTTTGAAATAAAGGATTGACAAATTCATACTAAGGTATTAATATAAATTCATTAATAAGTGAAACCGTTGAGAAAGAGGAGTAGGCTTTAGTACGACATTTCAGAGAGTCGCAGGTGGTGTGAATGCGATATGGAGTTTTTAGCTGAATGGGCTTTTGAGGGCAACCCGAAATTATAGTAGGCGTTGACGGAAACCATAACCGTTATCAGCATGGCATATATAGTTCGTATATGAAAAGTAAGTGGATATAAGACATAGCTATAGCAGCTATTTCTTAGGTCAATTTGAGTGGTACCGCGGATAACATTCGTCTCAAGTATATATTATACTTGGGGCTTTTTTTATTTCATTGAACCACCACCCTTGACAGACCACGAATGGCGAGAACGAATATTTTATAGCCGCAAGGGGCGGCAGAATGGGAGGATTCGTATGAAGAAATTAGTGGTATTTGTATTGGTGATCGCAGTAGCGATCAGTGCGATGGCAGGCTGTGGAGCAAAGGAAGAGGATAAGATTACAATTGGAATCGGTCAATTTGCGGAGCATGGTTCTTTGGACAATTGCAGAGAGGGCTTTCTGGCAGGTCTTGCGGAGGCAGGTTATGTGGAAGGAGAGCAGATTGAGGTATTACTAGAGAATGCGCAGGCGGACACCGGAACGGCAGGTCAGATTGCCAACAACTTCGTATCCAATAAGGTGGATCTAATCTGTGCCATTGCAACACCCATGGCACAAAGTGCCTTCGGTGCGGTTAAGAATACCGATATTCCTGTAATATTCACTGCAGTTACAGACCCGATTTTAGCAGAGCTTGCAAAGGGGGACGGTACGCCGAATGGTAATACGACAGGTACCAGTGATAAGCTTCCCGTTCAGAAGCAGCTGGAGATGATCCGCGCTATCTTACCCGAGGCTAAGACCATCGGTATTATGTATAGCACCAGTGAGATTAACTCCGTATCCGCCATTGAGGAATATAAGGCAGCAGCGGGAGATTATGGCTTTGAGATCGTGGAAAGCGGTATCACTACAGCAGCTGATATTCCACTGGCAGCAGATAATTTATTAGAAAAGGTAGATTGTATTAATAACTTGACTGACAATACCGTGGTTAGCTCCTTGCCGGTTATTCTGCAGAAGGCTTCCGATAAGGGAATCCCTGTATTCGGAAGTGAAGTGGAGCAGGTGAAGATCGGATGTCTGGCCACCGTTGGTCTTGACTATTATGATCTTGGTAAGCAGACCGGAGCCATAGCTGCACAGGTAATAAAGGGTGAAAAGAAAGCCAGTGAAATCAATTTTGAAGTAATCGAGGAGGCATCCTTCTATGGTAATACCGCGGTAGCAGATAGTCTGGGGATTACTTTTTCGGAGGCACTGGTAAGCAGTGCAAAGGAAATGTTTAATGAGATTGCCAATTAGAAGGCAGTGGAATATTGGGAGGCAATAAAATGGGGTCTATAATATCGTTGTTACAAGGTGTATTGGAGGAGGGGTTGGTTTATGCAATCATGGCACTGGGTGTATATATCACCTATAAGATTCTGGATTTCCCGGATCTTTCCGTAGATGGTACCTTTCCACTAGGAGGTGCGATTACCGCTGTTCTCATCACTGCAGGAGTACCACCGATACTAACTCTTCTCATCGCATTTTTGCTAGGTGCTCTTGCCGGGATATTAACCGGACTCATCCATGTTAAGCTAAAGGTCAGGGATCTATTGTCCGGCATTATTATAATGACCGCATTGTACTCCTTGAACTTAAGAATTGCCGGTAAAGCCAATGTGGCCATATTTACAAAGGAAAGCATTTTTGAGAATGCATTTCTAGAGCGGGTTGTTCCGACAAGCTTAAAGAGATACATGACCTTAATCATTCTTGTTGTTATTGTTATTCTAATGAAGCTATTACTGGATTGTTACCTAAAGACGAGGTCTGGATACCTATTACGAGCAGTGGGCGATAATGATACCTTGGTAACCTCCTTGGCGAAGGATAAGGGCTTTGTGAAAATAATTGGTCTGGCAATTGCCAATGCCTTTGTGGCCTTAGCCGGTTGTATCTATACACAAAAGAGCGGATTTTTTGATATCTCCCTTGGAACAGGAACCATTGTAATCGGATTGGCAAGTGTTATTATCGGAACCAATGTATTTAAGCGGCTTACTTTTTTCAAGGTGACAACGGCTGTGATTGTGGGTTCAATTATCTATAAGCTATGTGTAGCCTTGGCAATCGCAGGCGGCATGGTTGCCTCCGACCTAAAGCTTATTACTGCAGTATTATTCCTGGTAATTCTGGTAGTAAGTAATGAGCGTAAAAGGAGGTTAAGAACCAATGCTTGAGTTAATCAATATTAATAAATATTATAATCCGGGAACCGTCAATGAGATGTGCCTGTTCAAGGATTTTAACCTTACCATAACAGAGGGTGAATTTGTCTCCGTCGTGGGTAGCAACGGCTCCGGTAAGACCTCCCTGCTTAATATCATCTGCGGTAGTATCCCCATCGATCGTGGAGTAGTGCGAATTGGTGGAGAGGATATTACAAATATGCCGGAATTCAAGCGTCAGAGAAGAATAGGCCGGGTATATCAGAACCCTGCCATGGGAACCTGTCCATCAATGACAATCCTAGAGAATATGTCCTTGGCGGATAATAAAGGGCAAAGCTTTAATCTGGCAAGAGGTACGAATAAGAGGCGGGTAGAGTTCTATAGGGAGCAGCTGCGCTCCTTGAACCTTGGTCTTGAGGATAAGCTTCAGGTTCCTGTCGGTGCTCTTTCCGGCGGCCAGAGACAGGCGATGGCATTATTAATGGTGACCATGACACCCATCGAATTCTTAATCCTGGATGAGCATACAGCAGCGCTGGATCCAAAGACGGCTGAGTTGATTATGCAATTAACCGATCAAGTGGTGAAGGAGAAAGCGCTCACGACGATTATGGTGACGCATAATCTTCGTTATGCAGTAGAGTATGGCAACAGGCTAATAATGATGCATCAGGGTGAGAAAGTTATCGATAAAGCGGGTGAAGAAAAGCAGGCGATTAAGATTGAAGCCATCCTTGATAAATTCAATGAGATTAGTATTGAGTGTGGAAACTAAAGGGGAAAGGTGACTTTACCTTAAATACAACAAAATGACTTCCTATAGGAATGGGATAAGAGCTTGCTAGGCACCCTTCCTATAGGAAACTTGTTACCCGCCAATCAGTAATAATTATTCTTGCAATTAGAGCATACTATGATATACTTAGGATACAAAAATAATAGAAGCAGAGTAGAAACATGTGCGTTAAGTGCCAGGTGAACAGGGAGTTGTCATCCGGACGAAAAGGATATCTTGCGGTACATGATTCGCATCCCGCTGCTACAGTAAGATAATCAAATATGGATAAGGCATATTGCTCAATGGACATCCATTGATTCTATGTTCTATTCAAGACAAATGAATTCTTTTAAGATTCAGTTTGTTTGATTTTATCTCTTCTTGTAGTAAAAGGTCTGCAAAGGAGGTAATTTTTTTATGACCAAATTTACAGCAATTTTTAAAGCATCTTATCAGGAATTAAAAAGTATAAGATGTATCACCATCATCGCCATGCTAGGTGCGGTGTCCATCGTACTGGGAAGCTTAGTCTTCATGGTAGGTGATTTCCTTAAGGTAGGCTTCAATTTTCTTCCCAACGAATTTGTATACTATCTATTCGGACCGGTTGTCGGAGTAGTGTACGGTGCAGCCCTTGATATTCTGACCTTTATCGTCAGACCTACAGGGCCATTCTTCTTCGGATTTACTCTGAGTGCAATTATCACAGGCTTAATCTATGGAGCAATTCTCTATAAAAGGCCCTTAAGCATGAAGAGAATTCTCTTGGCTAACCTGGTTCAACTAGTGGTGATTCATTTGTTGCTGAACACCTACTGGCTTACTATGCTTTATGGATATAATTATATTGCCATTCTTCCGATCAGAGCCTTAAAGGCTTTGATTATGTTACCGGTTGAGACGATTATGTTATATATGGTAATAAAGGGCGTAGAAGCAAGCGGAATCATTCAAATGCTGTTCCCGGATAAGCAAACAAAAATAATGAGTAAATAATAGAGCCTTGAGCTTAAGCTGCAATCTCAGGTAATGATGGCTACACAGTTATCTGAGATTAGCCTTGGGCTTTGGGCTTTTTCTATTGTGGAAATCAGCCTCATTACTCTGAAAAAGCCCTTGACAAAAGGGAGGATTATGAAGAGAATTAATGTATTGTGAAAAGGAAAGGAGTTCGAGGATGCCATTTATCAATGTAAAAACCAATCGGGAGGTTGGTAAGGAACATCAGGAAAAGGTAAAACAGAGATTAGGAAAGGCGATTGAGCTAATCCCGGGTAAAAGCGAGGAATGGCTTATGGTTGCCATTGATGATAAAAGCTCTCTGTATTTTAAGGGAAAAGCGGACAAGTCCATTGCATTTGTTGAAGTTAAGATTTTTGGTAGTACAACAAAGGAAGTATATCAGCTTGTTACAGCTGAGATAACCAGTATTTTGAAGGAAGAGCTTAATATAGCAGCGGATCAGATCTTTGTAGTTTATAGTGAGATCGATCATTGGGGATGGAACGGGAATAACTTCTAGAGGTAGCCGGTTCCCATTAGTTCAGTGGCTTGACTAACTATGATAAGGCATGATAGAATGAGTGAATGACATACTACGAAATAAATTTATTAACCCATATAAGGAGGAAATAGAATGAATAATTTGTTAGTTGCACAATCCGGTGGTCCCACTGCGGCAATTAATGCGACTCTGGCCGGAGTATTGCAGGGGGTACGTGCAAGCGGTAAGATTGATAAGGTATATGGTGCTAAGAATGGTATTGAAGGTGCGATTAAGGATCAGTTGATTGATCTCAACGAGATTGTAAGAGATACTAAGGCAATGGATACTCTTACCTATACGCCTTCTTCCGCACTGGGAACCTGTCGTTATAAGATGAAGGATTGGCGTAAGGATGATGAGCCCTATAAGAAAATAATCGAAACCTTTTATAAATATGACATTAAATATTTTATCTATATCGGTGGAAATGACTCCATGGATACCGTTGATAAGCTTTCGGAATACTGTAAGCTGAATAATCATGATTTTATTGTTATGGGTGCTCCCAAGACAGTCGACAATGATCTTAATCTGACGGATCACAGCCCGGGCTTTGGATCAGCAGCCAAGTATATTGCGACAACAATCTCCGAACTGGTATGCGATATCGGTGCATATGATATTCCCGCGGTAACCATTGTTGAGATTATGGGAAGAAACGCGGGCTGGTTAACTGCTTCTGCGGCGCTTGCCAGAGTGAATGGCGGAGCAGGTGCGGATCTGATTTATCTTTGCGAGAAGGACTTTGATAATGCTAGATTTATCAGTGACGTGA
>JAEYXC010000255.1 GCA_023428655.1 Bacillota bacterium
TTTTTGATAAATACTGGATTTTTTTTGATGGTTGAATTATAATTATTACAATATTATATCTTATTTTTTGCATTTTGCAATGCTCCCTGTAAAAGGAGTTGAGAGTTGCCGGTTATAACGGCTTTCTGCGGATCAATGAATACTAATTTCAGGAAAGAATAATCAGTCTGAGGTGATGAGTTGAAGGAGAAAATCGAGCGTTTTTCAAAAGGAAATTTTGAATATGAGCTTCCTTTTATTTGTCTGTCCGAGGAAGAGATCAGGATTACAGTGGAAGCGGGAAGCTCTTACGAGGGAAGCTTTGTTATAAGTAATTGTGAGGAGCGTGAGATGAAGGGTATCGTTTACTCCTCCAATCGGCTTATGAAGATAAAAAATCCATCTTTTCATGGCAGCTCCTGTACGATCCATTATTCCTTTCATGCCACCTATCTAAAGGCCGGCGAGGTAGTACTTGGTGAGATCAGTGTAGTTAGTGATTGCAAGGAGATGGTGCTTCCCTTTTATGTGGATGTAGAGGTGGCTTTCATCAATACTTCCTTGGGGAAGATTAAGGATTTATTTCAATTTACGAATCTGGCCAGAATGGATTGGTCTGAAGCAAAAAAGATTTTTCGAAGTGAGGATTTTGAACGAATCTTCCTGAGTAACGAAGAACGGTATCGGTTTATTTATCGTAATTTGCTTAAGAGCATTTCTACCAGCCAAGCGCTGGAGGAATTTCTGATCGCAGTTCATAAAAAGGCAATGATTCGACTTGGAATTGATAAAACTCAGGTGGAATACCAGGTTACGGAAGAAGGAATCAGTGATAAACTGCTTCTGACGAAGGATCATTGGGGTTTTGCGGAAATCAGAGTAAGTACGGAAGCTCCCTTTATTTTGCTGGATCAGAAATTCCTTTGGGCGGACCGCTTTACCTCCAATACCCATCAGGTATCCTATTCCATTGACCCGGGAAAGCTCAGACCGGGAATAAACTATGGACAGATCCTGATTAGGACGGTCTATCAGACGATAATCGTAGAGGTGAAATGTAGATACCAAAAGGAGCAGGAGGTTAATTCACAGCACAGAATTAATCAGAAGCTGGAGCATGGTTTGATGGTTAATTATCTTCGCTTCCGCTTAAATAAATGCAGTCTGGAGGAGTATATTACAGAAGCAGAGGTTCTCTTAAAGGAGTTACCTGACCGGGAGGACAGCAGATGGAAGAGCCTGATTCGATTGCATCTTGCTCTGATAGTGGGAAGGCAAGATGAGGCGAAGGAAGAGCTGACGAGGTTCCAAAAGGAAGAGGAGATATTAAAACGACGCTCCATCGTAGAGTATAGTGCATACCTCTATCTTAGAGCCTTATACGAGAAGACGGAGGAAGCAATTGCAGAGTCTGCAAAGCTCATCCGCTATTACTATGAGAATGAGAGCAAGGATTGGAGAATTCTATGGATCCTTCTTAACATTGATTTAAGTTATAGCAAAAGCGGGAGCAAAAAGCTGTTCGATATCAAGGAGCAATATACGAAGGGATGTCATAGTCCAATTCTGTATTATGAGGCTGTTTGTATTTTGAATAAGGAACCGATCTTGCTGCGAGAGATGAATGATTTTGAGATACATATATTGAATTTCGGTATTAAGCATTGGATCCTTTCTAAGGAGTTGGCACAGCAATATACCTATCTGGCCAGTAAAAGAAAGAATTATCATCCGGTGATCCATCGTGGTCTGGCTAGACTTTTTGAGGAGTATGGTGACACAGACACCTTATCTGCGATTTGTTGCCTGTTGATAAAAGGGCTTAAAAAATCAGAGAAATATTTTGAGTGGTATCGACGCGGTGTTGAGGCACAGCTACGCATTACGGAGCTGTATGAATATTATATGTATTCCATCAGCTGCTCCGTGCAGGAGCCGTTAGAACAGCCGGTTCTTTTGTACTTTATCTATAACAGCAGCATCAGTGATCGAAAGAAAGCTTTTCTGTATGCCAATATCATTAACAATGCAAACGAGTCGATCTACCGCAGCTATATCAAGCGTATGGAGGTTTTTGCGACGAAGATGCTGGCAGCACACCAGATTAATCGAGATCTGGCGGTGTTATATCGCGAGTTTCTGACCAAAGGCATGCTAAACTCAGAGCTTGCAGAACATTTACCCTATGTAATGTATCGCCATGAATTTTATTGCAATAATCCCAACATTGTCGCAGTAAAAGTGATTCATAAGGAGCTTGGCTTAGAGGAAAATCAAACCCTGGTCAAGGGGTATGCTCAGCTTGACATCTTTACCGGTAATGCGGAGCTGTTCCTTATCGACAGCTTGGGTAATTATTATACAGATTCCATTGACTATGATGTAACCTCCTATCTAAATCCGGAGGAATATGAGAAGCATTGTTTGGAGTATTCCAATCATACAATGCTGCTATTGCATGTTTTTGATCGGTATCAAAACCAACGGATTATGAATGAGGAAGCAGCTGCACTTCGAAAACAGGTACTTAAGATTGAGAATCTGACTGAGGTGTACCTTACGGACTGTTATCAGTCATTAATTGAGTACTATTATGAGAATAATGATAATGCACAACTGGAGCATTATCTAAAATGTCTTGATCTTAATCAAATTAAACCGGTGGAACGTGCAAAATATATGGAATATATGGTGGTCAGAAAGATGTATTATCTGGCCTTAGAGGCTCTGGAAACCTTTGGCTTTGAAGGGATTACCGTGAACCGACTGGTCAAGATGTGCTCCGGTTGGATGGTGACACCAAAAGCCGAGGAGAAGCAGGAGCTGATGGTAGCACTATGCTATTATGTTTTTTCTCATGGTAAATATGATGAAGCTATACTGCGGTATCTGGTATGCTATTATGAGGGCTCCACCAAAGAGATGCTGGCTCTGTGGAAGGCGGCAAAGGGCTTCGAGCTTGATACGCACAGCCTGGAGGAGCGGCTGCTGACCTATTTGTTATTTACAGAGAATGATAGTCCGGATAATCATCTGGTGTTTTATGAATATTATAGGGAAATCACGAACCATACCCTAGTTCGCGCCTACTTATCCTTTTATGCTTATCATTATCTCGTTCACGAGCATATCATCTCGGAGGAGCTTTTCCCGGTAATGCGAAGGGAACTGAATTATGAGGAAAATGATATTTGCTTATTAGCTTGGTTAAAATATAATATCCATAATAATAACTTGACCGAGTATGAAAGAAATTATATCGAGCTACAGCTGCTACGCTTTGTGAAGAAGGGAATTATTCTTCCCTTCTTTGTGGAGTATCGTAAGCAGGTAGCCTTACCTGAGCAGCTACTGGACAAGCATTATATTACTTATATTACGGATCCCAAGAATCAGGTATACATCCATTTTCGAATACAAAAAGAACCGGAGCAGGGGTATATCACAGAACGAATGCCCAATGTATTTCTAGGAATTCATGTAAAGGAATTTGTTCTGTTCTATCATGAAACGGTGCAGTACTGTATAACAGAGGATTATGAACAGGATGAAACCATTACAGAGAGCTTCCATGCTCTATATGATCCGGAAGGCACAGTAGATGAGGACAGCAGATTTAATCAAGTTAATCTTATGCTGATGGCCTTGGAGTTGCAGGATGACAACGCATTACTGGAAACTATGGAAAGCTATGTTCAGAGAGAATACCTGGCAGATGCACTATTTAAACCGATTATACACTAAGATTACAGTACGAAAGGCATTCATCTTACCTATAACAGATAAATAACCCAAACAATGGGATGATTTTGGCTAAGCTCCTTGTCCGAATGGGCGGTGAGAGTTACTTTAATACTTTACTGGAAGAGGGAGAGAAAGGTATGGGTAATTTATGGATACGATAAGGAAACTGATTATTGGGTATGATTTATGTGAGGATTATACTCAAATTAGCTGCTTTAGCTACAAATCCGGTGAGCCGATACCGATCAGTATCAGGGA
>JAEYXC010000294.1 GCA_023428655.1 Bacillota bacterium
TTACCTTTGTATCAGGTTATTTTGCCATATTATATCTATCGAGATTTTCAGAGGACTAATCCCAAAGGAAATAGTTGTCACTTTTGGAAAAACATGTTATAATTTTCACAGACATAGGAAAATTGACCTAGTTAATTTTCTTATTCATGACAAGTGAATTGATTTATCAATTCATCTTGTATGAAATTAAACTAATGATACAAGAGGCGACTATGAAGCTGATTGAGGTTCCGATTAATACTCTGGTAGAATTGCAATTCTACTATATGGGAGAGCGCCATAAGGTTGGTGTTGGATTGCTGTATAAGAATACCAAGGCAGTCTATGTCTCCGCGATTAAGAATGCAGGTAAAACAGTCCCTGCAACACACCTATTTAACGTATATCTATGCTATAAAACCAATGAAGGCTTATATATTTTTAAGCATGTGAATCTTCGTTCCATCTCTTATAATGGGCAAAAATTGTACGTCGTACAGACGGAGAAGGAGGCCTTGATTGTGGATTATCGAAAAGCTTACCGATTATATCTTGGTAAGAATGTGTCCGCTAAGGTAATCAAGGAGGAGCAATCGGAGAGCATTCATTGTATTTTAAAGGATATCAGTATGAGTGGAATGGGGATTCTGAGTAATATGCAGATTGATTCCTCGTCGAGAATTGAGATCGGTTTCCGTGTGAATAAGAGTAAAAAGGAGACATTGGTCGGTAATATCACCCGTGTCGATGAGTATAAGAATGGCACCGGATATTTATATGCATGTGAGTTTATTGAACCGAATGACACAATTGGTAGATTTGTTGCTTATCAGATTGAGAAGATGAATAAGAGAAACGAAAACCAGGTAGGGGATGCAAAATAAAGAGATGTAAAAGATAAAGTTCTGGCGAATCGTTATCCTCGCCAGAACTTTTTTCATCCTAGAAACGATTCTAGTCTTAACATCTTAAGAATCCTTCATTCACTATGAGCTTTATCATCCAATGTAATGCTCCGGATTAAAGCTACTTTGAGTTTCTATGAAAATTTGATTAAAATCTCCCATGGGTAGGAAAATTCTGTTATACTACAAGAAGATGTTAGAAAAGGGGGTCAGAATATATGGTGACAATCTATTTATGCTTCCTGGCTGGAGGTGCTGTTCTTCCGTTTCTTAATATTTTGCTCGGATCCTTAAGCGGAGGCTCGGATGCAGATATTGATATGGACGCAGACCTGGATGTGGGAGCAGACCTGGGCGACGGTATTGATCTGGAGGCCGGCTCGGATCCGCTATCCGGTGCCTCGGACCTTGACGTCGGCTCGGCATTATCCATTGGGTTGCTTCCAACCTCACTGATGTCCTTATCCGCCTTGGCTATCACCTTTGGTGCAGTGGGTTCGGTTATGACACTGACCGGAAGCGGTAAACTTCTTACCTTTGTGGTCGCAGCAATCGCCGGTTATATTACTGCGGTGGTTGTTCAGACATTAATAAAGACTCTGAAGAGAATTCAAAAGAGGAACTATGGGATTAACGAATCGGAATTGTTGATGTATGACGGTAAGGTAATTGATACTATTCTACCAGGGCAGCTTGGAACCGTAAGCTTTTATACTCTGAAGGATGTTCATGTAAGCTATCCGGCCAGGTGTGCGGATAATCAGCTTAAGCTGGAAACCGGTAGAATGGTCAGAGCGTTGGAGGTCACAAACGGTATCGTAGTAGTTGAACCAAAGAACAAGTATGAGTAATAAGAAGTAACATAAAAAAACTAAGATGGAGGGATTAACAATGGTTTTACTAGCAGTATCGGACATTTCCTATGGTCCAATCATAATCACTGTGATCACAGTAGCGGCATTTATTTTTATTCTGGTAAGTATCTTCAGTATGTGGAAAAAGGTTCCCCAGGATAAAGCAATGGTAGTAACCGGTATGAAGAAGAGGATTATTACCGGTGGAGGTGGTGTGGTAATTCCGATCCTTGAGCGTACGGATACCATTTCCCTGGGTAATATCCAATTGAATGTAAATACCTCACAGACCATGTCCAGTCAAGGTGTACCCATTGATGTTGCGGGTACCGCTGTAATTAAGGTAAGGAACACACAGGAAAGCATCTATCTTGCCATAGAGCAATTTACGGGATTAAATGAGAATCAGATTCAGATGTCTATTTCAGAACAGGTGACTTTAATTCTCGAAGGTAAGCTACGTGAAATTGTGGCTTCTATGACTGTTGAGCAGATCTATAATGACCGTGAGGCATTTTCTGCTAAGGTGCAGGAGGTGGTTGGGACCAAGATCGGTGAGATGGGTCTTGAGCTCAAGGACTTCTCCATTAAGGATGTCAATGATACCAATGGTTACATAAAAGCACTTGGTGCGAAGCAAATTGCAGAGAAGAAAAAGGATGCCGAGATTGCTCAGGCAATTGCTTTAAAGGAAGAGTCCATTAAGAAATCGGAAGCAACCAAGGAGGGTGAGAGAGCCCGACTAGAGGCACAGACAGAAGTCAGTGCGGCAATGAAGGCGAAGGAAGTACAGGAAGCCCATTACCGTATGGAACAAGAATCAGCGAAAGCCAAAGCCGATGCGGCATATGAGATTCAAAAGAGTATTACCTATAAGGATGTTATTGCCGCACAGATGGAGGCGGATATCCTAAAACAGCAGAAGCAGAAGGAGCTTCAGGAAGCCCAGCTACAGGTTGAGATTGCGAGAGAGCAAAAGCAGATTGAACTAGAGCAGCGTCGTGCTGAGAAGACTCGTGAGGAGTTAAAGACGAAGGTGGTTGAGCCGGCCAATGCGGATCGTGAGCAGAAGAAAGCAGAAGCAGATGCAGATAAATACACTCATATAGCAGAGGCAGAAGCAAGGGCGGAGGCGAAGAAGGCAGAAGCCATTGCGGAAGCAGAGGCTATTAAGGTTAAGGCGCAAGCCCAGGCAGATGCAGAAGCACTGAATGGTGAAGCAAAAGCGAAGGCGATCAGTGCGGTCGGTCTTGCAGAGGCGGAAGCAATCAAGGCGAAGGGTCTTGCAGAGGCAGAGGCTATGGAGAAGAAGGCGGAGGCCTACAAGAAGTATACCGGAGCTGCTATGGCGGATAAGCTTATTGAGAAGCTTCCGGAGCTTGCGAGGTCAATTGCAGAGCCGCTTGGACAGATTTCCGATATCAAGATCTATGGTGGCAATATCGATAGCGTATCCGATAATGTTCCTACGGTTCTTGCTAAGGTATTTGATACCGTCCAGAGTGCAGTGGGTATTGACATGAAGAGCATCGTAATGGCGGATAGTCTCGAGGCTAGAACAACAAAGAATGTTAATGTAACGGGTATTGGTGAGAGCCTTATTGATGAGGTAACCAAATAAATTACATAGGGTCTACACAATAGCTTAGTTGTGGTAAAGAGAGAAGAATAATTGTAGAGCTCCTTAAACAGAAGAATATATGCCTTGGAATAAATGAGGCATATATTCTTTTTTGATTCAAGCTTGCATATCGAAGAATTTCTCAGTGGTCCTGCAACTTACAACCCGATTTTGCATTTCACCCCTACAAACATTGTAAGTTGAAGTGGTGCGCGATATACTCACTCCAGCAAGAGAATTTTATAATAATAGGTTGGAGGAATGATTGATTATGTTAGGAACGATTGTCTTAGTCATTATGTTAGCTCTGGAGCTGGGGTATGCAGTGCTTTGCATTACCACAAAGACTGATCAGAGGCATGTAAGAAGTTGGATTAATTTGGGTACCTTTATGATCGTGGCAATTCTATTGGTGAGCGGTGCCATGAACTGGGGATTTCAATGGTACATGTTATTTGTATTCCTGTTTATCAGGGCTTTATTTGCAGGTAGTTATTTTCTGAGGCATAGGCTTCAAAAAGAGAAGACTTACAAGGTAAAATATGTTATTCTATCCTTAGTAAGGAATATGATACTGGTTGGGGTTCTCCTCCTTCCTGCAATTGTGTTTCCCCAGTTTCAGCCGGTGGAGGCTAGTGGTAATTATGAGATGGAAACCATAAGCTATACCCTTACGGATAAGAATAGAACAGAGGGCTTTGCAGAGGTTCCTCAGAATAGAACGGTTACCATCCAGTTTTGGTATCCCAAAGCTTCGGGAGAGACTTTTCCTCTGGTTGTATTCTCCCATGGCTCCTTTGGTTTTCGAGGAAGTAATGCCTCTACCTTTGAGGAGCTGGCGAGGAACGGATATGTGGTCTGCAGTATCGATCATACCTATCATGCTTTTTTTACAAAGCAGACCGATGGGAAGATGATTATGGCAGATAGAGATTTTATTCAGGATGCGATTGCCGTAACCAATGGTGATTATGATGAGCAAAGGACTTATGAATTAACAAGTGGGTGGTTAGCTCTCCGGCAGCAGGATATGAACTTTGTTCTGGAGGATATTATTCGACGCACCGAACAAGGGGATGGGGCTCCGGTATATCAGCTAATCGATATCAATAAAATAGGATTATTCGGTCATTCCCTAGGAGGCGCAACAGCTGCAGCGCTAGGGAGAGGTCGCTCCGACATCGATGCGGTCATTGTGATAGACGGGACAATGCTGGGAGAAGAGCTTAGCTTTGTGGAGGGCAGTACAATCTTAAATTCGGACCCTTATCCGGTCCCGATTCTAAATCTTTATAATGAGGAGCATTATAAGGATGCTAAAGAGGCGGGTATGGATTACGCCAATTCCTATGCGTCCGCCCATGCCATAGATTCAAAAGACATTGTAATTAAGGGCTCCGGACACTTGAATTTTACCGATCTACCCCTCTTCTCACCAATACTGGCAAGGATGCTTGGAACCGGTGAGGTGGACAGTCGCTACTGTGTTGAGACCATGAATCAGATTGTTTTAAATTACTTTAATTATTATCTAAAAGGGAGAAAGGGCCTGGAGCTCTTATCCGAATACTAAATAATAGGGTTGGTGCAGACATGAGGGTACGTATTGAGAGGATTCCCAAAAATGAAGAGGAGCTTGTATTAATTCATTGCTATAGGGTAAATGAAGAGGTAACAGAGCTTGTGGATTTCATTCGAACCAGAGATGGTCTGGTATCCGGTTATGAGGATTCGCAGATTTTTCAGATCGCATTGCGGGATATCTATTACTTTGAGGGCGTTGACAATAAGGTTTATGCCTATCTAAAAGACCATGTCTATGAGGTTAAGAGTAAATTATATGAGTTGGAGGAGGACTATCATAGGATGAAGTTTTTTCGCTGCTCCAAATCCATATTGGTGAATCTCATGAAGATGGAATATGTTAAGCCGGCCCTTAACGGAAGGTTTACCGCTAAGCTGCGAAATGGCGAGGAAGTGATAATTTCACGTCAATATGTACCGGAGTTAAAAAGAATTTTACATCTGTAACGGTCTGCAGGAGAAAGGGGATCACGTGAACTTGATTGGGTTTTGTAAGAAAATGCTGAGAGATTATTTTATTATTGTGACAGGAATTAACCTCGCCATGGCGATTGTTGGAATGAGCATTGATTCAGAGAGAAGCTTCAGCTACGAAGTGTTCTTCTCCCCTCTTATTATGGGTGCAATCGCATCGCTTCCCTCGATTGTCTTATATTCTGGTAAGGAGCTGGGGCTAAAGCAGACATTATTTCGAAATGCTCTCCATTTATTGCTATTGGAGCTTACGATCAATGGATTTGGATATTTGGTTGGTTTGTTCACGGACCCCTCAATGGTTCTATCCAATATATTTACTGTCCTAATGGTCTATGTATTTACGATGGTATTCAGCTGGATCTTGGATCATAGGACTGCACGGGAGATTAACAAGGGTCTGAAAAGGCTGCAGGAAAGCGAATTATAGAATTTAAAATAAGGTGCTGTTGCAAGAGGCAAGTTCAAGAGGAAGGAAAGAACAACATACATCCCAACCAGATAATCTCTTTCTTTATGGCAAGATTATCTGGTTCGCATTTTTACAAGCGAGCTTTATATGCTCACTTTGCATATGCGCAAATGTACTGTTTGAGGGATGTACGTTGTTCTTTTCTTCGTTTATACCATGGGCAATCGTTTTTAATGCTCAAACATTTTCAATAGCCGGAAGAAGTGATTTGCTTCTCGTAGGGTATGATCACCAAGTAAGGGAATAATGATGGATTTAATCTTGCATTCGATTAGGCCTTGAGTTGCCTGGGACTTAAATTCACGAATGTCACTGGTTGCGGCCAGGCTATCCTCCGTAACTCGATCAATCAAAGCAGTGCGATCCATGGCGTCCTTTGCTTCCTCAACTAAGTGATCGAATTCATGGGCAAAATGATTGGCCGTTTCAATTAATTCCTCCTCCGCAGGATCCAGGAGGCCACGTATGAACATAGAGTGTTCCGCCATAATTCGATTCCAGAAGATCTCCTGATCCACGATTTCTCTGCGGATAGGAATGGTATCCCTTCTTTGGAAGCGTTGTATCATCATAAGATAGAGTTTCGCTTCTCTGGTAATATGGTCTAGCAACAGTGGGTAATTCACGGTAAACATCTTACAGGACAGAACATTGGCTAGAATCGTTGATTGGAATTGGATGATTCTAGTGGTAAGATCAATGGCTCTTTGGTTGATATGATATACATGCTCCTCAAGTCGCGGGGGAATAGCCTGCATATTGCTTCCGCTTAAGCCGGCCTCTGCACGGGTGATATCCGTGGCAATATCTACACCGGTATAGAAGGAAGAGGCAGTTTCCGCATTTAGGGTGTATTTGGTGATCACTTCGCCTGATTGAAGAACCTCAGGGTTAACGACTCCATTAGAGAGTGCTACTACATCACTTAGCAGCTGATCAAAGTCCTTGCGGAAACGGTCTGCCTGCTCCGTGTATTTGGCATCTCTCGGTGTGAAGCCTAATTGTAGGAAGAAGGAATGCTCCTTCATAATTCTACCGAAGAATAGATGCAACTCCAGCGAATGGCTTATAAAATCTCTCGTAGATAGCATATTTTAGTTCCTTTCAAAAGGAAGTAATACAATACATTTTATGTGGAAGGAAATACGATGTGAAGTTTATGGCAGAAACTTTTCATAATAGAAGGGTTATAGTATAATAATAAGGCCTATCAGCGTACTAGGGATAGAAGTAAGGGGAATCCCTTCTATTGTGTCGTGTAGAAGGAAAGGATAAGCATTGTTATCATGCCCTGCCCGATGTATGGTTGACAGAATTGACATAAGATTTATATGAATGGAGGTATGCATATGATTAATCCGGCAAAATTATTTAAGATGAAAAGCTTATGGGATCGTTTCGTAGAGAATCATCCGAAGTTTCCACAATTTATGAATGCAGTACAAAGCAATGGAATCCAAGAGGGAGCAGTAATAGAGATTACCGTCACAACCCCGGAGGGAAAGAATATTAGTACCAATGTAAAGATAACCGCCTCGGATAAGGAGATGTTCGCTGAGCTTGCCGAGCTTACGAAGTCTTAATTCTCCATTAAATGACACTCCCACTGACTAGAAGGAAAGGATGGATCAGCAGATTTTATGACGATGGAGTCCGCGCATCATGTTGCTTTCATCCGATAATTTAAATATTGATTAGAAAACGGGCAATTTGGTTGAAACTCCCATTTTGAAATGCTATAATGCGGGTAACTCTTATGGATTTTAGTATTGCACCATATATTACTCACGACCATAGGAGAAATCAATATAAGGAGGGATACTATGGTAAGGAACTGGATGAGAAAGGGTATATCAATACTGGTAGCGGTCGTTTTAATCGCACTATCAACGAATCCTAGACAGGTAAGTGCTACCTCCACCTTCGAAGAAGTAGCAAAACAGGCTCAGGCGACGGCGGACATTCTTACTGCAGTGTATGGAGCAACCAGTGTACAATATGCATTAATTGATGGGGATGAGATTGTAATTTCCGGTCAGTCCGGTGTCTATGAGAAGGGGAGCGATACACAGCTAACCAAGGAGCACATGTACGGTACTGGCTCCATAAGTAAGATGTTTGTTACAGCCGCAGTCATGCAATTGGTCGAGGAGGGGAAGGTAAAGCTTAATACTCCGGTGGTAAAATATTTGCCAAAGTTTAAGATGGCTGATAACCGTTATAAGGATATCACCGTAAGAATGCTCCTTAATCACTCTTCCGGAATAATGGGAAGCTCCTTAAGTAATGCTCAATTATTTGATGACAATGATACCTTATGTATGGATAACTTATTGGACACCTTGAAGAAGCAGAGATTAAAGGCGGATCCTGGTGCCTTTAGTGTATACTGTAATGATGGCTTTAGCTTAGCACAGCTGTTGGTCGAAGAGGTAACCGGGCTTGGCTTCAGCGAATATGTGGATCAATATATATCGAAGCCACTTAAGCTTGAGGGAACAAAGACGCCTCTGGATGACTTTGATCGGGATCGTTTGGTTAGGACCTATCTACTGGATCCCAATAAAGCAACTCCCGTAGAGAGCGTGAATGCCATCGGAGCTGGAGGTATCTATTCCACAGCAGAGGATCTCTGCCGCTTTGCCAGCGGTTTCTTTTATGATAAGAAGAATACAATTCTTACGGAGGCATCTGCCAAAGCAATGGCACGGAGTGAGTATAAAAATGGCTTTTGGTATCCGGAATCAAACTCCTTGTTATCCTACGGTCTTGGTTGGGACAGTGTAGAGACATATCCATTTAATGAATATGGTATACAAGCCTTGGTTAAGGGTGGGGATACCACCTTGTATCATGGAAGCCTGGTAGTATTACCGGAGCAGGGTATGGCAATGGCAGTACTTCTAAGTGGTGGCAGCAGTATGTACGGACAGGTGTTTGCTCAGAATGTACTTTTGAAGGCTTTGCTCGCTAAGGGAGCGGTAAAGGAAATTAAAGCGGATAAGACATTTACGGCACCGGTAAAGGCCGATATGCCAAAGAGTGAACGAGATCATGCAGGTTATTATGTATTGCTCGGTGGAGCGGTAAAGGTTGAGATCAGCGACACAGGAGTTCTGGACCTTTATGGCGGGGGGGCTACTCAGAAGTTCATCTATACAGGTGATGGAAGATTCTATTCCCAGGATGGCAGCTCCTTTATTGAATTTATCGATGAGAATGATGTTACCTACCTATACGTAGAAGGCTATGGAGCGCTACCATATCTGGGGCAGATCGCCAGCTCCGGATATCAGGGGCAGAAGGTAGAGGCAAATCCCTTATCTAAGAAGGTGAAGTCTGCTTGGGAAGCGAGAGAGGGTAAGCTCTATTTGCAATTGAATGAGAAATACAATTCAGTATTTTATCCGCTGTCCGCCGGTATATCCAAGATACAAACCAGCCAGGGCCCGGAGGGATATTGTGCCAATGCAAAGATCATAGATGCAAATAATGCAAAGATGCTATACCAGATTCCCGGTTTATACGGAAGAGATATGATGGATCTGAGCTTCAAGATGAAGTCAAAGGTGGAATATCTGGAGGCTGCCGGTACATTATTTATTAGTGAAGATGGTATAAAAACCATGTCCGCGAAGAATTTCAAGGTTACCATCGGAAAAGAGGGATATGCCCAGTGGTATAAGGTTGGTTCTAAGTCAGAAGGGAAGAAGCTCAAGCTGACCTTGCCTAAGAATTCCTCCGTTACGGTATATGACGAAAACCTAAGATGTACGTATTTTTCCATAACAGACAAAAAGAACACTCTGACCTTACCGAAGGGTGGTTTCATCGTCTTTGCCAGTAAAGCAGGTGCTAAATTCTCGGTAACCTATCAGTAAAAGCATGATTTAAGACCTTTTTCCACCTAAAATACTACCATGGATAGTTGCACTACCGCCAATAAAGGTGATAAGCTATGAATATCCGATCGACAAAGTAATGGATAATCTGCAGAGAACAATACTTATACGGATAAATAATTACGAAAGCAGAGGATAACGATGTACATTATAGCATTATTATTATTAATTTTCTCCTTGGTATTTGCAACTGCCCTTGGGCAACCGCTTGAGAGTATTTATAATGTTCTTGATCTCCCAAGTCTGTTAATTATCCTTATTATTACGATACCAATGGTACTTGCCTCCGGATTATTTCCGGATCTGAAGAGGGCGTTCAAATTGATTACCCTTAAGAATGTGGTCTACACAAAGCTGGAGCTACAGAGGTCGCTGGAGGCCGTGAGACTTACGGTTAAGCTGGTTGTATTCTCCGGGATCTTTGGTTCCTTAATAGGGCTGATTAATATCCTTAGATATTTAAGTAACCCCGAGTACCTTGGGCCGAACATGAGTGTAATGCTGATCTGTCTTCTTTATTCACTTTTTGGCGGTTTTATCTTTATGCCTATTATGGCCAAAATAAAAGTTATGCTATTCTCGCTGGAAGAGAAGAAGTAGGTAACCTATGAAAAAACTACTGCTGAGATTTCTTACCATAGTGGTATATTTGATCGCTTTATTATGGATTACGGAGTTTAAGCTCTGGATACTGATTGATATTAAGGCCATATTAATGCTGATCTTCGGAACGGCATTGTTAACGATATCCTGTTATAAGAAAGGGATGTCGGTGGAGGACCTCAGAGCTGCGGCAAGCTGGAATGCTATGCTCACTGCCTATCTAACCACCTTTGTTCTGTTGTTCTCAAGACTTTCCGGTTCACAGAATACAGATCATCTGCTGTATGATGTGGCAATGAATTGCAGGCCCTTGCTATATGGCTTGATTATTAATATTCTTCTACGGAGTGATTCCGGATATAATAAGGCGGACCAGATGGTGGAGCAGGTGGTTGTTGAAAGAGGAGCAACGGAGCAGCCTCCTGATGCCAAAGAGCAGTTTAGGCTAATGTCCCGTGATCAGGGTCTAACAGAACGGGAAATACAGATTGCTCTTAATATTATCCATGGTCAGTCAAATAAAGAAATCGCACAGGGGCTTTTTATCTCAGAGAGCACAGTGAAAAAACATACCACAAACCTATATAAAAAGTTAAACATCAGTAATCGGGAACAGCTCAAGCAATGCTTTAAAGAGCTTGAAAAAAGTGAGTAAGCTTGTGAAGATACACGTGTATGTCAGAGAATAAAAGAATTAAAGAATAAATATAGAGTCCGAGAGAATAGAAAAGATGATAAAAAAGGGCTCTAATAAAAAGTAAGTTTAAGTAGAAGGAAAGGACAGCAAGCATCCCAACCAGATAATCTTTTTCTGTATGGTAAGATTATCTGGGATGCTTGTTGTTCTTTCCTTCCTTTTACAATACCTTTTGCAAGGGCCCTTCTCTTATTTATAGCAGATTAGTAGCAGATTTATAGTGGATTTATAGCGGAAGGTTTTATTCATATTTTTGGCGGATTAGCAGCTTCATTTGTTGATACTGCTCCTCTGAAATATGAATTTTGTAACTATAGCGTGTGATATGCCCGGATAGCTCCAAATCCTTAAGGGAACGACTAATGGTCTTTACAGATAAGCCGGTACTATCCGCCAGGTTTTGCTGTGTAAGCTGAAGCATACAGCCCTTAGGACCAGCCGTATGCTCATAGATGTGCAGCAGGGTATAGGTTAACCGATCCGAGCCCTGCATAAATAAGAAAATGCGCTCCCTCTTCACTTCCTCCAGAAGAAAGGAACCCATAGCCTTTGCCTCCATCCGGAGTACCCGGATATCCTGCATAATCCACTGCTCAAACAGATTTCTGGGGATAACAAGTATGATGCAGAGTGTTACTGTGGATAATGTCGTCTGATAATGGGTCTGCTCCAATAGTACCTCCAAGCTGCCAAAGCTGTTAACCGGATAAAACCACATGTAATCGTAGGTGCTTCCGTAAAAACGATAGTCAATTGCTTTCACAATACCGGATACCAAAAGGTATATGGTATCCACCGGGTCGGCTTCACGAATAAAAATATGATCCTTTTTCAGCTTCAAAAGCTTTGTGGTGGATAGCAGCCGCTCAGGCGCGGTCAAAAGGTATTGCTTTAAATGCTCCGCAACGCTGTTAGGAAGCTGAGGAATTAATCGATTTATTAACTGGGAACCTGTTTTCGCATCATCCATGAAAGTAATCCTTTCTTTCTGATTGTGAGGGTCTTGTGAAGGGCTATTCATCCCTAATTATTGCCGACATTATAGATAACATACCGGATTGGTGCAGTTTCTAAACACGAATAGCTGACTTATACAGGAATCATCCTTGGCTCAGATCCTATGATTTCATGGAGGCATTGATTCAAAATTTTTCGCTACAGGTTACATTCCTCGAGAGTTAGTTTCCTTTTATTCATTAAGGCGGTGATACGTCTTGCCAGCCAGCTGATGGAGGGACCGGCGGTCAGAGCGGTCACAAAGGTTATGACACCAAGCTTGCCGCCCAGTAAGGCGCCGATTAATATCAGGCTTAGGTCAAATATAATTTTCCCTTTCTTAAAATCGATTTGGAAGCGATCGCAAGCTACCATCACAATTCCGGTAAAGGGATCCAGTCCAATCTCCACGGCAATGAAGATTGCCACTCCCAGGTAAACGAGAGCACAGCCAAGAATACCCATTGCGATTCGGCCACCTAAGGTTTCTATAGCAAAAAAACGGTATAGCTGCGAGCCCAAATTAGCAAATAACCCATAGGGAAGGATGTAGATTACAGTCCCAATGTTGATATATCGACGGCCAATGATTAGTAGAAGACCAATCAGAGAAGCATTAATCAGGTTGGAGACCATACCGAGGGAGGATGCGGAAAGTCCGAGAGCATGGAGCATCCCATCGTATATGAGACCGATCGGATCATTGCCTAATTGATTAGCAGCATTAAAAGCGACACCCACACCAATGAAAAGGATTCCGAATAATGCAAGAGTGATTTTACTAAGGTTAATTTTTTTCATAATTCCTCCTGACAATTGGGCCACGGATTACCCTGACCCAAGAAACAATTCGCTTTGTTACAACTCATTTTAATAGGAAATGTACGAGGAGAATAGGACATGTGTCTGAAGTTCGCAATAATCAATAAGAAAATAATGTAAAATTAATTTGCTTTTTTCCGCAATCATGCTATCATGAAGCTAATTAATCTGTATGAGGATTGGATGTCAGCATGTGATGGGTGAAGGGAGTAGAAAATGAAGGAGTTAAGAAAATCATTATTTTTAATCATAATGGTAATTGTATCTGGTTTAGTCGGCTGTAGTGGTACTAAGTCAGATGTTGTGGATCAGAGAAGTGTATTGGATGAGGGAGCAAAGGAGGAGGACTTGGAGCCTTTGCAGCTGGGTGATAATGAGATAGCCTTCTCAGAGAACGAATATCTATATGGAGAAGATCTGGAGATTATGATCTTAAGTAATAAGCCCGGTCAGATATACTATACGATGGATGGAGCAGATCCGGATCAAGGGGCAGAGAAATATGAGAAGCCAATCCTACTAAGTGCAACAGAAGCCTTCAAGGCAACGCCGTTAAAGGCGAAGGCCTTCTTCGAAGACGGAACGGAATCGGATACGATTGTACATACCTATTTTGTTGGTCAGAATATCGATCAGAGATATGATACCCTGATATTTTCCATAACCTCGGATCCATACAACCTTTATGATTACGAGTATGGTATTTTTGTGGAGGGTAAGCTAAGGGCGGATTGGATTAAGGAAAATCCCAATGACAAGATAGAGCCCAATGACCCGGCTAACTTCAATATGCGTGGACGGTCCAGCGAGAGGGAAGCCTTCATAGAGGTGATCGAGCCGGATGGTAAGGGTGTAATTCGCCAAAAGGCAGGTATTCGAACCTATGGTGGTTGGTCCAGAGCGAGAAACCAAAAATCCGTCAAAATGTATGCAAGAAAAGAATATGATGAACAGAATAATAAGTTCCGTTATGAGTTCTTCCCGGAACGAACCGGCCTCGATGGTACGGTGGTCGATACCTTTAAGCAATTAGTCCTGCGTAACTGCGGGAATGATAATGGCTTTGCCTTCCTTCGTGATGAATTGTTCCAGACACTAGCGGCCCAGGCAGGTTATCAGGATTATCAGGCGGTACGACCGGCTGCTATGTATGTGAATGGAGCTTATAGGGGCTTCTTTTGGCTTCACGAGGTATATTGTGACGAATATTTTGAGGACCATTACGGCGATTACGAAGGGAGCTTCGAGATTCTTGAGGGCGAAGAGACCACGAAGTATCTCGATGAGGATGGTTCCAATGAAGCCTTTGTAAAGGACTATACCCAGATGTATCAGAAGTATTCGAAGCTGGATTTGACCATAGATTCTAACTATCAGGAATTAAGTAAGCGAATGGATATCGAGAATTATCTTACCTATTATGCTCTACAGATATATATCGGTAATGAGGATTGGCCTCATAATAATTATAAGACCTACCGATATTATGCTGGTGAGGGAGAAGGATATCGGGAGGCACCCTTTGATGGTAAATGGCGTTATCTCCTGCATGACTTGGACTTTAGTACCGGCATTTATGACACGGGGGCATTGGTGGATAATATTGATAAATTTATTGGACCGAACCTTGAGGTAAGGAGAGAATGTCCCTTATTTGGACAGCTCATGCAAAGAGAGGATTGCAGAGAGATCTTTCTCAAGCACACAGCAGATCTTATTAACGGAGCCTTCGCTCCCAAGAACCTGAATCGGGTGCTGGATGAAATGAATGCCTCCAGGATGAAGGAATTGAAGCATACCTATGGGAAGAATCTACTGGAGGACTGGGTAAGACCCGAGCAATTAGACTATCGACTTGAGGTGCTAAGAACCTATGCGAAGGAGAGAGCCCCTCATATTCTTACCAAGTACCAAAGCTATTTTGGTCTAGGGAAGCTCTATGAGCTTAAGGTCTCTCCTGCAGAAGGCGGAACGATAAAGGTCAATTCCTTTGTTACGAACGAAAGATTTGAGGGTAGTTATTATGAGGACTATGATACGGTTATTACAGCCACGCTGCCGGAAGGTGCTAAGCTTGATTATTGGCTGGTAAATGGCGAGAAGGTCATGGAGGAGGTATTGGTTATTACCTCGTCCAACATTAAGGATGGCAGCGTTGAAGTAAATTGTGTAGTGAAGTAGTAGCTATAACCCTCAATTAATCCAGAAGCTTTCCCCTAAGGATTACCTTGACGGTCTCAAGCTGCTGATTTAAAAGAACAAGATTAGCATATTTACCCGGGGTGATGCTGCCGTACTTATCATAGATTCCGATTTCCTTTGCCGGATTTACTGCGGCACATTTTACAGCGGTGGTTAAGGGGATCCCGAAGCGGACGGCTAATCGCATGCATTGCATCAGGTTAGTAGCAGAGCCGGCGATGGTTCCATCCGCAAGAGTTGCTTTATTACCGATTACTGTGACATCCTGGCCGCCCAGTGAATATTGACCGTCCTTCAAGCCGGTTGCCATCATGCTGTCACTGATTAGGATGATTCGATCCTCTCCAAACATCTTAAAGGTAGCACGAACAACACTGGGGTCTACATGAACTCCATCGCAAATCAGCTCAACATGTACATGGTCGCAGTCAATGGCGGCCCCAATTACGCCAGGGCTACGATGGGATAAGGGGGGCATGGCATTATAGAGATGCGTTACATGGGAGGCACCCTTCTCAAAGGCCTTCATGGATAAATCATAATCTGCTGTAGTATGTGCAAGGGAGATAACAACCTCATCCTTTAATTCTTCAATGCATTCTAAGGCGCCTTCCTCCTCCGGTGCGATTGCGAGAATCTTGATAAGGCCACCGGATAGAGCCTGCATTTTACGAAAATGCTCGACGTTTGGATGCTTTAGGTGCTTTGGATTCTGTGCACCCTTCTTGGCAAGGGATAAATAGGGCCCTTCCATTTTGATTCCTGCGAGAATAGCTCCGCTTTCACTACGATAATCAGAGGCGTTCTGAAATATCTTCATGAGCTCCTCGTCACCCAGCGTCATAGTCGCCGGAGCAATCGTGGTGATTCCGTTCCTTGCCTGATATTCCGCCATGGCTCTTACTGCTTCTTTGGTTCCGTCGCAAAAGTCATAGCCGACACAGCCGTGAAAGTGAAGATCAGTCAGGCCGGGAATAAGATAGAGCCCTTCTGCATCATAGAGCTCATCCTCCTGGTTGCTGCTATTACTTGTGATGTATTCACCCTCTATAAAAATGTCCTTTTTGATAAAGCTACCGTCTTCCGTATATACCATTGCATTTTTTATTATCATAGACATACCTGTCCTTTCTTGTTATGCTTAGATTACCGGCTTAACTTGGATAAAGCTCCTTCATCAGCAACAATGGTAACATCATTGTGAAGCTGTAATACGGAAGCAGGAACGGTCGGTGTGATAGGGCCTTCAATTGCTTCCTTTAGAATATCTGCTTTTCCTTCTCCGTGAACCACCAATAGTATCTTTTTGGCTGACATAATACTTCCAATTCCCATGGTATATGCATAACGGGGAATCTCATCATCGGACTCAAAGAAGCGTGAGTTAGCCTCGATCGTACTGGGAGCGAGCTCCACACAGAAGGTTGATTTGCGGTAGATATCACAGGGCTCGTTAAAGCCGATATGCCCGTTATTCCCAAGGCCTAACAGCTGTAGGTCAACCTGGCCGACACTAGCAAGCAGATTGTCATAGCGCTGGCATTCTTTTTGAATATCCTTTTCCATTCCGTTGGGAATGTTGGTATTCTCCAGATCAATGTTGATATGCTTGAATAGATTCTCGTACATAAAATAATAATAGCTACAGGGATTGGTCTTCTCCAGACCTACATATTCGTCCAGATTCACTGTTTTTACCTGTGAGAAATCAATATCTCCCTTGTTACACCAGTCAATCAGTTTCTCATAGGTGCCGACGGGAGAGGACCCCGTTGCTAAGCCGAGAACACTGTCCGGCTTAAGAATAACCTGAGCTGAAATAATATTAGCAGATTTTCTGCTCATGTCCGCGTAATCTCTTGTTCTGATGATTTTCATGGCTTTCTCCGTTTCTTAAATGTTATTTGATGGAACCATTCGGGACAGGCTCATATCTATAACAATTTCCCCCAAACATGGGTGGTTTATTATCTTAAGAGTACGACTGTTCAAAATGGCTACAAATTGACTATCCGTATGGATTATGATAAACTTGTTATAACAACATAATCACTTAAGACCAAAATAACACATATCATTGAAAATGTAAATATAGAATAAAAGAAAAGAGGGCAGAAGGATGAAATCACTTCCCAGATATACTCAGGTAATGAATTATTATATCCCCCTTATTAAATCCGGAAAGCTCAAGGAAGGGGACAAGATGCCTACAGAGGAGGAGATCTGCGAGCTTTTCAACATTAGTAGAATTACGGTTCGTCGTGCACTGGAAGGCTTACAGCAGGGAGGTTATATCTATAAGCATCAGGGCAAGGGCAGCTTTGTTACGACGAAGAAAACAGGATTTCAATTAAATCACCTAAAGGGATTTACAGAGGAAATGAAGGCCTTGGGTAAGGAGCCCTCCAGTGAGGTGCTAACCTTTGAGATTGTTAATCCGAATGAGAAGGTGGCAGAAACACTGGGAATTGATACCAACCAGAAAATATATCTTTTGGAACGGTTGCGCCTGGCGGACGGGCTACCCATTGCGATTGAGCGGGTTCATCTGCCCTTTTACCGTTTTCCGACGCTAAGGAATGTGAACTTATCACAGTCACTTTATGAGATTTTGCAATATCAATTCGGTTGTGAAAGCTATAAGGGACTGCAGGAAATTCACGCAGGACTGGCTTCGGAGGAGGAAGCGAAGCGGCTACAGATTACCCCCGGCTGTGCAGTTCTCCATATTAACCGCACCACCTATGAACAGGAGGGTGTGGCCTATGAATACGTGGAATCAACTTATCGGGGCGATCAATATCAGTTTACGGTAACCTTGTATAAATGAGTAGCATGAAAAGGATAAAATCCATATTTGTTATAACAAGTTGTGCAAGTATAATACATGAAAGGAATTCTTATGGGGAGAGAGCTAGTGGAGGAATACTCCTTCCTGCCAAAGCTTTGTGCTTTATTACAGGAGGTTGAACAAAGAGAAAATAAATCAATGGAGGCAGCTGCAGAGGCTGCATATGAATCCATTCTTCATGGTGGATTACTGCATGTCTTCGCCTCGGGGCATTCCCACATGATTGCAGAGGAGCTGTTCTTTCGTGCCGGAGGGCTGGTTCCGGTGAATCCGATTTTGGATTACTCACTAATGGCGCAGGATGGGGCGCTTCAGAGTATGTACAATGAGAGAACTCCCGGACTGGCAAGGCAGATCCTGTCAAGGGCAAAGCTTAGTGCCGGAGATACCATTCTTATCTCTTCTAATTCAGGGATTAATAATGTGCCTGTCGAGGCAGCTGAGTATGCAAAGGAAAAGGGGCTTACGGTAGTGGGAATTACCTCCCTGAAGGCTTCTAAAGAGCTTGAAGCAAGGCATGTAGGCGGAAAGAAGCTATATGAGCTTTGTGATATTATCATTGATAATCATGTTCCCCTCGGAGATGGACTTTTAACTATACCGGAAAATGGCCTTGCTACCGGTGGTGCATCCACCTTCAGCTGCTTGTTTATAGCACAAAGAATTGTCCTTAAGATAGAGAATTATTATCTATCAGAGGGGAAGCTACCACCCGTACTAATGAGTGCTAATATTCCACAGGGTACGGAGCATAATGTAGAGCTTATTGCAAAATATCAGGACCGAATTGATTTATTACGATAAGGGAGATGTGCATTATAAGCCTTACTATTGTGGATAAAAATTCATTTTTTAATCGGTTCTGTGGAAGAATAACCTTACTCAATGGTGAAATACTAACTTTACGAAAAGAAAGGAAGTGATCGCTTGAGTAAGCAGGCTAATCAAAGGTATCGTAAGGAGAAGGAAAAGGAACACCTAAAAAAGGCGGGCGTGACGGATGCTGTTTCAAACGCTGCAAAGGATACCAGCAATAGTAAAAAATATAATAACAATACCTATAATACAGAAGGATAGCTTCCTTAAGTTATTACACATTAAAACAAGGACAGGCACCGTTGCTAAAAAGCATACGGAGGGCTGTCCTTTCTTTGTGAGTATCATGGTTTATACTAAATTGTTTTATACCGAAGCTGGTATTGCTTTGGTGAGATGTCCTTATATAGCTTAAACTGTTGGATGAAGTAGCTTGAGGTAGAAAAGCCCACCTGAAGGGCGATCTCGGTAATGTTTAAATCAGCGGTGGTGAGGAGACGCTCCGCTTTAGTGACGCGAACATAATTGAGATACTCCCGAAAGCTTCGTTTCATAATTTTTGTGAAGAGTCTTGAGAAGTAGCTATAGCTTAGGCTACAGAGTTTGGACATCTCAAGAGCAGTGATATCGTTATGATAATTTTCCTCGATATAATCGAAGACCATTTGTATCCGCTTTACCATATCCTTGTTAATCTCTTCGTTAATATTAAGATCTGCATTTTGTTCGTTCCATCTTCGCAGGATAAAAAGAAACAGATTATAAATATTCGCACGAATGGCAAGCTCATAACCATAATGCTTATCATGATATTCCTGATTGATTCCGTGGATAATATCAGGAATGATTGTTTTCTCAATCTCTTTCCTGCAAAAAATCTTCTGATGAGTTGATTCGTTTAGGATGAAGGGCATTACATATTTCATTTCAAACAGGGACTGAGCGGTGGTGTACAGCATCTCCGGTTCGAATTTGATTACGATATAGCGGTTAAGATCATTAGAAAGTGAGAAGATATTGTGAATCTCGTTGGAATTAATCAATACCATATCACCCTCACTAAAATGATAATCCTTATTATTTAATAAAATCCGATATTTTCCCGAAAGAGCATAGATGATCTCTATGTAGTTATGGATATGTGCCTGAGCCATAAGTGTGGCGCCTACTGCTTCTTGTGTATGAGCACTAAATTGTAGTGGAGTATCACCATTCATATCCCTGGTTTCCACATAGTATGAGCGTTCCATGTAACGATCCTCCAATGACAAATTATTGATATTTTTTCGTAAATAAATTATATCATGAGAAACGTTTTTATGCTATGTTTTAATCAGTGGGATATGCAGTAAAAGAAGCCCCTATAAGACTACAGAATAAAAAGGAGATTACCCGCTATGGAGAAGAAGATTAAAATTGGTATTATCGGATGTGGAGGAATTGCAAATGGCAAGCATATGCCCTCCCTTAGTCAATTAAGTGACGTTGAGATGGTAGCCTTTTGCGATCTCATTGAGGAGAAGGCAATAAAAGCAAAAGAGGAGTATGGTACACCGGATGCAAAGGTTTACACGGATTATAAAGAGCTTCTAAAGGACGAAGAGATTGAAGTGGTTCATGTATGTACTCCAAACCGCTCCCATGCTCCGATTTCCATTGACTCTCTTCATGCAGGGAAGCATGTAATGTGTGAGAAGCCCATGGCTAAGACCGCTGAGGATGCAAGAAGAATGGTTCAGGCAGCGAAGGAAACCGGAAAGAAGCTTACCATCGGGTATCAGCATAGACACAAACCGGAATCGATCTATTTAAAGAGTGTAATTGAACGTGGTGATCTTGGAGATATTTATTTTGCGAAAGCATTTGCGGTTAGAAGAAGAGGAACTCCGAACTGGGGTGTATTCTTAAATGAGTTTGAACAGGGCGGAGGACCGTTAATTGATATCGGTACCCATTCCCTTGACGTTACCCTTTACCTTATGAATAATTATGAACCCAAGATGGTTGTAGGTACCAAATATAAGAAGGTAAATAACGCAGATTGTGGTAATCCTTGGGGTGGTTGGGATAAGGATCAGCATACCATGGAGGATTCTGCCTTCGGCTTTATTGTGATGAAGAATGGTGCGACGATTATCCTGGAGGCAAGCTGGGCACTTA
>JAEYXC010000080.1 GCA_023428655.1 Bacillota bacterium
TGGAAGCCCATAGGCCTAGTGCCGGATTGCTGATGTAGTAGATTTCCTCTCCATCCTCCAAGGTATTATAGCCATCGACTAATTTATTCGGGTCATACTTACGAATCGCATCCTCATATGACATATAATGGTAGCCCACGCTTTCAATTTCTTCCTTACTGATATTCTTCACTGCATAGGTAACCGAGAAGAGGTCATCGGAGGAACCATGAATCAGATGGGCTGCCGCAGATAGATTGTTCCTCAAATCCTCATTGTTTTTCACCAGACTGAGTACCTTCTTTCTGCCTGAATACCCATATTTACGTATGATTGCGTCATTACCGCTATCTTCACCGAACCTACGAATTCCGGCTGCCAGTACGATTAACTCACCGCCTTCTGCAATGGCCATTCTGGAGCGATAGATGGATTTATTTCCTACCCAGGTTGTCTTAAATTCTCGGTCATCCAGGAAAGCGACTACCTTTTTCAGTGGCTTTTCAACAAAAGTAATATTCTTCTCCTGGCTCAGCTTAACCGCTTCCTCGAATATTGTTCGGTTTCTTCCAATAAAAAGTCCATGGATATTGGTATCATGCCCTGTATTGGTTGTAACCGTGAGTATGTACATCAAGGGAATATCCTGTATAAAGTTCTCCTCTGCATAATCGAATACCTTTCTTACCGGTGAAAAATCCTTTCCCATAATTCGTTCCGCGCCATAAAAAGCACCTAACATATGGGATTGGTTAATCATATTACTTCCGCCACAGCCGACAAAAATGTTCTTGCTATAATTCGCCATACCAACAACCTCATGGGGAACCACCTGACCAACGGATAGGATTAAATCATAGGATTGATCCAATAATCTTTTATTGATTTCTACATCAATCTTATTCTCAACCAGTCCTTCCGATACCTCTGTAACAAAATCCTTCGGCACCTCACCAATCTTTACGACATCTTTTCTCCAGTTATGTTCAAGTACTCGTTCAAAGGGAATCTCTTTCCCAAAAAAGGCTCTGACTTCCTCCTCGCTCATAGCTTCATGGGTACCGACCGCCGGTAAAATATCAATCTCGCAGCTATCCTTTAACAGGTCATAGTAATACTCCACAATCTTACCCGCACCGGAGTACAGTCTCGTGAAATCAGGCGGAATGATCAACACCTTCTTTAATTCTCGATCATGACCTTTTAATGATTTCTCCAATGCTGCCTTTAATTCCTCATCGGATACTCCTCTCGGATTATCTGATTTAATGATAAACTCATTCATTCATGTCACCTCCATCACAACCAAATTAAGGGTATTGGTAAAGCTTTACCAAACCTCATAATTTATACTCAGCTTAGCAATCCAAATACTTCTTTAACGTATCTCTGACAGATCCTTCGCCCTTTATTAATTCCATAAAATAGTTCTCAACCTTTTCACCTAAGCCCACCTCATATAGATCTAAGCCAAAGAGCTTGACATCCGACAGAATTGGCACAAGCGCTTTCTTAACTGACTTCGTATGGCCTAAGGTTATCCTTTTTAAGCCGGCCCTTAGCTCATTCATCATCGGGTCCGGGCTAAGCTGCATTTCTGTGCCTTTATCATCCACTCCCAACAGGTATCTTAACCAGCCTGCAATGACTAGGGGAATAAAGTTAAGCTTCTCAGGATCTAAGTTCTCCTTGTCACGATATGCCTTAATGGTTTCACCAAAGCGGATTGCAACCTTTTGCGACGTATCCGTTGCGATTCGTTGGGGAGTATCCGGAGTATATGGATTGGGGAAGCGTTTCCCGATTACTTCATCAATAAATGTTTTAGGATCAATAATTCCGGGATTAATAACCACCGGTAGTCCTTCCTCATATCCTACTTTCCTGATTAATTTACTTAAGCACTCATCCTTCATCTCCTCTGCGATGGATTGATAGCCCAAGAGGCATCCATAAACGGCCAGTGTTGTATGTAAGGGATTTAAGCAGGTGCATACCTTCATTTTTTCTGACTTATCTACAGTATCACGATCCGTAAAGAATACTCCCGCCTCTTCTAATTTCATACGACCATTTGGGAAATCATCTTCAATGACAAGATACTGTGCTTCTTCTGTATTTACAAAGGGAGCTACAAAGGTATTTTTCTTGGTGCAGATAATGTCGGTATCCTCAAAGCCATCCTTATTCAAGCGCTCCTTCACTGTCTCAGAGGGTCTTGGTGTAATCTTATCAATCATGGACCAGGGGAAGGAAACCAGCTTGGGATTATTAAGGTACTCAATAAAGCCTTTATCGACAAAACCGTTTTCAAACCACTTTACAGCGATTTTTTTCACAGCGTTGTACAGCTTCTCTCCGTTATGGGAGCAATTATCCATACTAACGAAGGCAATGGGATGCTTTCCGCTAAGATATCTGGCATAAGCTAGCGCCACAACCTTAGCGATGACATTTTGGGGTTGATCGGGTCCATTTTTAAAATCCTCGACTACTTCAGGAAAATATTCACCGGAGGTTTTTGCAAGATTATACCCCTTTTCCGTAATGGTAAAGCTCGCCATCTGAAGGGATGGTTTCTCAAATATCCTCTTCAGTCTTTCCCAGTCATTTTTTTTCGAATAGTCTCCTGCTAATGCCTCGCTAATACTACCCATTACCTGTTTCCCCAGATTACCGTCCGGATACATGGTTACGATGAGACTGAGATTATCATAGGGATGGTATACCTTATCCAATATTTCATAATCGTAGGTTTCGACCGCAATAACACCGGTGTCCTCAAGGTTGCGCTCAAGAAGCTCCTGCTGCAGCACCGCGATATAACCCCGAAACAAATTGCCCGATCCGAAATGTACCCACTTTGGATTCTCTTTTGTATTGGCAATCATCTTCTGCCTGTCATACTTGGGGGTTGAAATCCCTGCTTTTTCCCAAGCAGCCGTTGATGCTAAATATTCCTGTTTTAACCTAAGCACTATCAATTCCTCCTTAATGATTTAACTATTATAGCCATTGAGCTTTTACCATGTTGTCCTAGACATTGTTACTCGTAATAACCATTTCGATATTCTTATTTGGACAGCGATTATAGCACATGCCACAAGCTACACAAGCTTCCGGTTCAATCGATAGCGTATCAGCTTCCTTAATGAAAGGCGCAAAATCAGTACAAATGGTTTTACATAATTGACATCCTTCTCCGCATCCACAGTTCAAGCATCGCGATGCTTCTATGACAGCTTCCTCCTCTGTCAGTACCCTTGTATCTGTCTTATAGTTATTCTTAAGCTCTTTTTCTACCTCTTGGCTGGTTTGAATGACGGATCCTTCTTCTTTAAAATATCCGACTCTTTGTATTACATCCTCTGTGTTTACGCATACTACAGCCTCTGTATATTGTAAGGTCGCATTCTCACCGAGGATATAATGATCCATGGATACGGCGGCGGTCTTTCCTGCGGCAATGGCTGTAATAATATTGGCATTTCGAACCGCATCTCCACCGGCAAACACTCCGTCTTGATCCGTTGCACCGGTTTTGGATCCAATTTTGATATAGCCATTGGCATTGCCAATGCCACCAATCCGGTCAAGCTCTGCCTGAGTTCCTTGCCCAATGAGGAAGGTATCACATGGTACCTTAAAGGAAATGCCCACTCCGTTTACAAGCTCCACCGCTGCAATACTTCCGTCGACAGCTTCCATGCTCTTTACTTCTACATCACTTACCAGCTTAACTCCCTCCGCTTTGGCCCGATTGATATTTTCAACCAGGAAGGAGCGCTTTGCTGAGACCGCCTTATAGGTCAGATATACATTTTCTGCGCCTAGTCTTATAGCAGTTCGGGCAGCATCAATAGCTGCATAATGGTTACCATATACCACTACCGTTCTTCCGATCGCCATGGGCTCCTGTTTTGCTACACTCTTAAGCAGCTCATGTGCGTAAATGACGCCCTTTGCATCTTCGCCAGAAAGATCAAGAGCCCTTGCCTTTTGAGCACCAATTCCCAAAAAGATTGCCTTAAAGTTATCCTCTTTTAAGGATTGTATGGAGATATCCCTGCCCAATTCCTTACCGGTTACAAAGATTATGCCCATCTCCTTCATTGCTTCCAGCTCTTCCTCCAGGACTCTTTGCTCCAGTCTGATTTTCGGTAAGCCATAGGTAAGCATTCCGCCCAGCTTTTCCTCTCGTTCGAACACAGTAACCTGATATCCGGCCTTTCTAAGCTCAACTGCACAGGATAGGCCTGCGGGACCGGAGCCAATTACAGCGACCCTATGTCCGTTGTCCGCTGCTAGCAAGATATTGGGCTTCCATCCTTTTTCTTTCCCATATTCCAAAACGAAGCGTTTAATATCTCGTATTTGTACCGGTCTTCCGTGAATACCGCGGGTACATGCATCCTCACAGGGATGGGTACATACCAATCCGCAGATTCCCTGTAAGGGATTTTTGGAGGTGATCAGGTCGAAGGCTTCTTTGTATTCCCCCTGGGCTACCTTTCTAATATAGGCCTGTGCCGGTACATGATGAGGGCAGGCAACCTTACAGGGAGCCGAAAGATTCGGCTTTGTAATTTTGGCATAGCCACCATGGAGGGTAACCTCTGTTGCTGTCTTAACCTCCGGAACAATCTTAGAACGGAAATCATCCAGAGTCTGAAAACTATTGTCATCCATGTATTGCTTCATTCCCGCAATCATCGGACGAACAATATCATAACCGCTGATTAAGGTTTCAGCGCAGACACCAAGGAGGTTCGCTCCGAGTAACACCATCTCAACCGCATCCTTCCAGTTGGTGATGCCGCCTGCGGCCATGATAAAGGGATCATTACCGCATACCTTTCTGATCTCATAGGTATCACGCTGTGCCAGTGGCTTCAGCCAGCTTCCGCAATGACAGCTCATACTGATCTCATCCTGCAAATGAAAGTATGAGCTTTCCGGATGGTCCAGATTAATCGGAGGGATTCCCATACGATTACCTGTCGAGCCAACAGCATCCACGCCTACCGCATAAAGTGCCTTTGCTACCTTGGCAATTTGACCACCTTCCGGAGTGAGCTTTACAAATAACGGAATACTGATATTTTCTTTCACTGCCTTTGCGATTTCCGCAGCAACCTCAGCCTCCTGACCCATGCTTGCACCGGTTTTCTTCGACGATGACGATGAGTCACCACTGGTGAGCTCTAAATTAAAGGACATATTCGGACAGCACATGTTTAACTCGATGATATCTGCTCCGGCTTCCTCAAACTTTCTCGCCATATTCACCCAACCGTCCACACCATTCTCTCCGGCATAAGTGATGTTTGCCATCAGCTTCAGGTCAGTTAATACTTTTTTTGCATCCCGAATTAGCTTTAAGCCTTCCTCAAAGGTTAGCCTTTTTTCTGTTGTAAATGCCAGAGCATTTCGGTCAGGAAAGATTCCATATCGAGGCTTGCGATTGATATAAGGTGCAGGATCGATACTGAGCTTTATGCTTGCCGCTGCCCATCCGGTTTCCTCGATGCGCTTTAGCTGGCGAACATTTTTGGTCGTTGGTCCGGATGCTACGAAGAATGGATTTTTGAAGGTTACACCACCAATTGTTATCGGTATCATAATATCCTTGCCCATCATTACGCCTCCAATTTGCTATTTTGAATCTTAATTCCCTCACGAGATGATTTATAAATCAGGTTAATTACCTCTAATGCTTCCAAGCCATCAATGCCACGAAGTCCTACCATCGCTTCCTTATTCTCGGCAGCGCATTCCATGAAGTGGAGGATTTCCCCTGTATATCCAAGATTATACTTTTCATCAATCGCCGGAGTTGACCAGCCCGTTGTTACCTCTGCTTTTTCAACGGTATAATCAAGTCCCGGAATGCTAAATACCTTGACCGGACCGGAGAAGGATAGATCCACATGGATACAGCCCTGCTCGCAATAGATATCGATCATATCTTCCATTCCGCCTACGGTGACATAGTTGGCTTCCAGGGTTGCATAGGTGCCATCCTTGAAATTCATAAAGGCACCGGCCCAGTCCTCTCCCTCCATCTTATGATGAACCAGGTTATCCTCACCACCACCGGAGGTCATGGCAACCAGTTCCTTCCACTCATTGTTCTTTAGAGCCAGCATAAAGCTTACCGGGTGTACACCAAGGTGAACCATACAGCCACCGCCGCAATACTTGATTGACTGTGCGAAGGGACTGTGGGAGCCGGAATGACTTTCCCTTGCTCTAATGTATAGGGGTTTCCCAAGCTGTCCGCTATTTATAATACCTACGGCTTTTTGGAATGCGGGTGCAAATAACCAATCCTCCGCATAATAGATCTGCTTTCCAACCCTTTTGGCTGTTTCAATCATATTTCTTGCATCTTCTATGGTAGTAGCCAGGGGCTTTTCGCATATAACATGTCTGCCTCGATTGAGTGCTGCGATTGCTACATCATGATGAAGGAAATTCGGCATACAAATATCAACCACATCGCAATCCACCTCTGCGATTGCCTTTTCAAAATCATCATAGGCTACATAATCGGTGAAGCCATATTTGTCTGCTAAAACCTTTATTTTATCTACAGCACGATCAACGATACCAACAATCTGTGCCTTATCTCTGATACGGGCATAGCCATCCGCATGTAAATCTGCGGAAAAAGCAGCTCCAACCAATAATACTCTAACTTTATCTCCCATTTCTTCCTCCTTAAAATTGACTGTATCCAAAGGGTTCCTTCTTAGACATAAAATCAAATGCTTCCTGCATCTGATTAACTGAAAATTCTATGGCGCGCTCCAGTATAGACTCACCCTTCTGAGCGGTTGCCTTTGTCGGTTCGCCCCATACTCCGGAGGGAGTAGCTCTAAATATACTGCCATAGCTTAGATAGGATCTAGCCACATCCGGTATATAATCCTTAGCCTCCTCCA
>JAEYXC010000034.1 GCA_023428655.1 Bacillota bacterium
TGCCCATCCTTCCAGGAATATACCTCAGCTGTATTGCCTTCACCGATCATCTGTATGTCCATTCGATTCATCGACATCCTTCCTACGCGAAAATTTGTAGCTATAATAGCTATAACGAAGCAACCATAGAGTTATCTTCAAATAACGTATCCATTATATCATATTCAACACATTGATCACATTCTGATTTTCATATAACAAGAATCAAAATACTCCTTTTATGGATAGGTTCACAGGGACCGCTCCAAAAAAGGAGTATTCGATTACTTTAATATACTCGATTTCTCTTTTCGTTATTCCTCAACACTGTAATTGGGAGCTTCCTTGGTAATATGAATGTCATGGGGATGACTTTCCTTTAAGGATGCCGCAGTAATCTTTATAAATTTACCGTTGGTTTGGAGGGTCTTAATATCCTTTGCTCCGCAATAGCCCATACCGGATCTTAGTCCACCGATTAATTGGAATACGGTATCCTCCACCGTACCCTTATAGGCTACACGACCTTCCACACCTTCCGGTACCAGCTTTTTCGCATCCGTCTGGAAATAACGATCCTTACTTCCCTTTTCCATGGCTGCAATGGAACCCATACCACGGTATACCTTATATTTTCTTCCCTGATATAATTCAAAGGTTCCGGGACTCTCATCACAACCGGCAAAAATGCTACCCATCATACAAACACTGGCTCCAGCAGCCAACGCCTTGGTAACGTCACCGGAATACTTGATCCCTCCATCGGCAATAATGGGTATGCCATAGGATTTCGCTGCTTCATAGGAATTCATAATTGCGGTAATCTGAGGCACACCAATACCTGCTACCACTCTTGTGGTGCAGATGGAGCCGGGGCCGATTCCTACCTTAACCGCATCCACACCTGCCTTAATTAAATCCACGGTTGCCTCCGCGGTCGCAACATTACCGGCAATGATTTGAAGCCCTTGATAAGCATCACGAACCATTTTAACTACCTTCAATACATTAGCAGAGTGTCCATGAGCGGTATCGATTACAATTGCATCCACCTTAGCCTTCACTAATGCATCCACACGCTCCATGATATTATTGGTAATTCCGACTCCGGCTGCGCAGAGCAGACGTCCTTGTACATCCTTTGCAGATAAGGGATACTTAATCTGCTTTTCAATATCCTTGATTGTAATTAAACCCTTCAGATTACCCTCATCATCCACGATCGGAAGCTTCTCTTTTCTAGCTGTTCCGAGGATTTTCTTAGCTTCCTCCAGGGTAATTCCTTCCTTCGCTGTTACTAAGCCTTCCGATGTCATCGATTCTTTAATTTTTTTCGAGAAATCGGTCTCAAATTTCAGGTCACGGTTTGTAATAATACCAACCAGCTTCTTACCATTTACTGTAATCGGTACACCTGAGATTCGGTACTTTGACATCAAATCATTGGCATCCTGCAGGGTATGCTCCGGAGACAAATAAAACGGATCGGTGATAACACCATTCTCCGAACGCTTTACCTTGTCCACCTCTTCTGCCTGTTCCTCAATCGACATATTTTTATGAATAACACCGATACCTCCCTGCCTAGCCATGGCAATTGCCATACGGTTCTCTGTTACTGTATCCATGCCGGCACTCATTAAGGGGATATTCAGTTTAATTGTTTTTGTTAGGTTCGTTGACAAATCTACTTGATTTGGTAATACTTCAGAAAAAGCAGGCACCAAAAGCACATCGTCAAACGTAATTCCTTCACCGATAATCTGACCCATTTTGTTAATCTCCTCACTTTCTTAATGATATCATTTGCTACTAAAAGCCTCTAAGAGGCGCATAAAGTCATGATAGACATCATGACTTACAGTTAAGGAGTAAAAGCTTTCACTTTTACTCCTTAGAGTGTTAAGATTTAAAAAAGTATAACGAATAATTATTCCGATGTCAACCACGAAATATATCCCTTCGTTGTTGTATGAATAATTTTGTTTTCAACCTTCATATGAGGATATTTATAGCGCAGTAGTTTATTTACATTTTAATAAATCTATTCCCCTATGCGAGTTTTAATTTTTATTCGTCTCCTAAATCCAATCTTTTTCCTGTAGATTCATTAGAGGATGTCCTCTTCGACAGGAAGGTACATCCTCTATTCCTAGTTCATTATAATTTTTCAGGCACTTAGTATTGCGCTATCTTCCTCGGGCTCTTCTGCTTCATCATAGCGAGCATCTTCTCACTGGGTTCGAAGGCAATACGATATTTCTTATCCTCAACACTGGCAATGATAATATACGGTTTAACATTCTTATCACCGGAGGAGAAATCCTTATTGATCAGTTGAACATAGGTAAAGCCATCCAACGCATGGGAGCCTTGTGGTGCTATAATCTCGGTCTGCTCCATATCAATACGGAGTAAGGTCTTACGCTTTGCCTTACCGGTAATACGATCGAAATCAATCTGTCCATCCACAAATACATATTCATACTCTACGTTCAGCTTTGGGAAGAAATAGATCATGGCTACCACCAATACAACACCGGCAATCCCAAAAACTCCACCTAATAACATTAAAATAACACCGATTGCTACCCCTAAGATAAGCAGTGCACGAAGTCCTAAGATCTTCCCATTATCTTTTCTCTTCGTTCCCGCTTCCGCATATAACTGATTCATACAATACCTCCTTAGACCAATACAGTCCAGTTATGTTCATCTTTTAGTTTTCCTAATTGGATACCCGTAATGGTATCATATAATTTCTGGCTTAACGGCCCGATCCCACCATTTTGAACCCGCATAATATTCTGGTCCCAACGAAGCTGACCAACGGGTGAGATGACTGCCGCTGTTCCTGTACCCCATACCTCTTCCAGGGTACCGTTTTGATATGCTGCAAATACATCATCAATAGAGATTTTGCATTCCTGTGTAGGTATTCCCCACTCTCTGCACAGGGTCAGGACCGAATCTCTGGTTACTCCGGGTAAAATGCTTCCGTTTAATTCCGGTGTAAGGACCTTACCGTTAATCTTGAAGAAGATATTCATTGCTCCCACTTCTTCGATATATTTTCTATGAACCCCATCCAACCATAAAACCTGAGAATAGCCTTCCTCGTGGGCTTTTACCTGGGATTTCATAGATGCAACATAATTTGCCCCTGTCTTGGCTTCACCGATACCACCCTTTACGGCTCTCACGTATTCATCTTCAATCCAAATCTTTACCGGATTCAAGCCTTCCGGATAGTAGGCGCCAACCGGTGACAAAATAATTAAAAACAAATAACGATCGGAGGGTCTTACGCCTAGGTACGGGTCCGTAGCAATTACAAAGGGTCGGATATATAATGAGGTTCCTTCCTTGGTCGGAATCCAATTCTCATCCACCTTCACGATTGTCTTAATTGCCTGCAAAAAATCCTCCTCAGGGATTTCCGGAATACATACTCTACGATTTGTCTTATTGGCACGTTCTATATTTTTCTCGGGACGGAATAATAAAATTCTTCCATCCTCTGCCTTATACGCCTTTAGCCCCTCGAACATTTCCTGACCGTAGTGAAAAACCATTGCAGAAGGATCTAGATTGAGTGGTTGATAAGGTATCACCCGGGGATCATACCATCCTTTCCCAGTCTCATAGTTCATGATAAACATATGATCGGTAAAAATAGTTCCGAACTTTAATGGATTATCTGCCCCCGGCAAAACCTTTGGGTCCTTCGTCATCTCAACTCTAATATTAAGCATTCCAAATCATCCTTCCTTATCCTGTTTTGTTCCCATAGAAAATATATATCCTTAATAGTAGACTTACTTATTCGATATTTCAAGCATTTTTTGCTATTTCTTTCGCTCATATCGACAGAAGGTGTAGGTAAGATCATAGTAGGTCTGCTCCTCCGTCTCCTCCGCCAATACCCAATCCTCCATCTGATCCAGATTAGGGAAATAGGTATCTGCCTGATAAGCATAATCAATCTTCGTTACATGAGCCACATCGCAGTAAGGCAGCATCTGACGATAGATACTGGCACCTCCAATGATATAGATATCCTCCGACTTATAGCTTTGTGTGAGCTCTAAGGCCTCTTCAATGCTGTTCGCCATGATGGCATCCTTCACTTTATAATCCTTATCACGGGTAATTACAATATTTGTTCTGTTCTTTAACGGTTGTTCTCCCGGAAAAGTCTTCAGAGTGTTCCTTCCCGTGATAACCACCTTTCCCGTGGTCTCATCGCGGAAGAAGCGCATATCTGCTGGGATGCTGACAAGCAGCTTGTTTTGATATCCGATCGCCCAATTATTATCTACTGCTACAATTACATTCATTTGTATATCCACCTTTCATACTTAAACGAACAAGATGAGATCTGCATAAACAAAACAACAAGGAGTGAGCACCACTGTGCAACCTTCGTTGTTTTTCTCTTATCATGAAAACGTCCCAAACTTAATGATTATTATATCAGAACAAAAGAGAATAAACAAATGATTTATACCGTCTTGTATAAGGTAGGTGTATCAAAAGACGGCCTCGTGAATAACTAAGTCGGTTATGATAAACTTTATATAAACATTTTCAGAAGTTTGATAAATCATCCATACATTAGGAAACACATGGCAATCCTCTTCGAATTACCATGTGTCTTGGAGCACGCAAAGCGCATTATTCATAATAACAATTACTAATCTAAAATTTCCACATCAATTAATTTGTGATTTAATACATCAATCA
>JAEYXC010000047.1 GCA_023428655.1 Bacillota bacterium
AGACTTTTTGCCAATAAGACCTTTTTCTTCTGCCCACCACTGAATTCACTGATATCCTTCTCAAATTGTACCCTGGAGAAATCTAATTGCCTTAAAACCGTTTTAAATATTGTCTCATCCACCCCATAGTTCACTGCAAAATCCTTCAGATTACCTTTAAGAAATGAGGTATCCTGAGATACATAGGAAACCTTTAATCCTGGGGCTACATAATAACGGCCGGTGTGCTCCACCTCTTCCCCAAGTAAAAGCTTAAATAGGGTGGTCTTGCCCGAGCCGTTACGCCCCTTTATGGCAAGTCGGTCTCCCTTGGTTAAGGTAAAATTAATTTCTGAGGAGATTCGTCTACCCTCGTAATATAGGCTTAGCCTCTCCGCTTCCATGAGTCTTTTGCCCGGAAATTCAAGAGTGTTTATTTTCAGTGCCTCAGACCTCTCAATATTTTTCAGTAAGCTTTTCTTCTCCTCGATGGCTTCCAGCTTACGCCTCTCGATTGACTTTGCTCTCTTCATCATCTTTGCTGACTTATGACCAATCGCGCCCCGATCCGCAGCATGAGTTCCAATCTTGGAGGCTTCGATCTGATCGGACCATCCCATTGCTCTCCTTGCCGACTCTGATAAAACGGTAATATCCTTCCTAAGCTGTTCATTCGTCTCAAGCTCATAATTATCCTGTCGTTCCTTATTCTGATTCCATGAAGAGTAATTCCCCTTCTGTATCTCAACATTAGAACGATTAATGGATAACACATGGTCAATGCACTGATCCAGAAAGCTTCGGTCATGGGAAACCAGTATAAAGCCCTTTTTTGTCTGAAGATAATCTGCTAATATCTGTCTCCCCTCCATATCCAAATGATTGGTGGGTTCATCAATGAGCAGAAAATTGTTCTTCTTTAGAAACAGAGCTGCTAACATGATTTTTGTACGTTCCCCAAAGCTCAGCGTTGCAAAGGGTCTCTCTAAAACATTCCGGTCCACTTGCAGCTTACCTAGCTCCTTCTCAATCAATTCATCGATGAGGTAGCCATCATGGGACTGATACAGCTCCTGCAATATTCCATAGCGCTCTAGCTGCGGCTCCTTACAATCTGTTTTAAGGCATTCCTCCATTTCCTCCTCCCATTTTGAATATGGAGCAATCGTATCCCTAATGAGGGTCCCGGTATTTACATTCATATCCTCAACCTCAAAAGGGAAATAATTGAATTCTACGGACGTTGTAATTGTTCCCCGGTAATCGTATATACCAAGCAGAAGCTTCAAAAAGGTGGTCTTTCCTCTTCCGTTTCTTCCTATAAAGCCAAGTCTCCAATCCGTATCCAGCTGAAAGCTTACATGTTCAAAAATATTATCATAGCTTGTATCATAGCTAAAGGTTAAATCATTTACAACAATCTGTGACATAATATCACACTCCTTTCATCACTGCCCGATGCCGACATCTTCCAACTATCCAGCCATTTTCCCAGGACTGCCTCTAAATACAAAAACCCACAGGAATGCTATTTCCTGTGGGCTGATTATGGCTGTTTCAAAGGATACCTACTCCATCCGAGTAATCAGAGTAAGAGAATCAGGGATTCTACCTGCTTCGATTACTCTCTCAGAATCATAGTAACGTATGTAATATGAATACAAACGTTTATATTTGAATAGAATGAACCATTACTTGCCCACAAGAAATAAAGCCGGTTTGGCATTATCTCATCGTACATTCATAAACATCTGCTTTCTACTTATCATTAACATGAAGCATAGAGATCCAATCTTCGACATTCTATAAATCATGCAATCATAATTCAATTCGTCAATGCTTATGAACCAATAATCGATTAAGCTGATTAGCAAGTAATAATAATCATTCCCGATACCTCGTTTCCTATCCATTTCATGTAAATACTTAACTCGTGCTTATATTAACATCCCATCCAGCTTCTGTCAATCCGTAAAATAATAATTCTAATTCACTAACCCTTCCCAACAATCCTTACTCTAACTTGTCATAAAGCTGGGGCCTCTCCATTAAATTCCGCTTCATGCTTCAATAGTACACCTATATTTCTAGGTAACGCCGGTAAGCAACCATCGAGTCCAAGCAGCTTTGTCCTAGACTTCATGCTTTCAGAGAAGGTTTCATAGGGAGCTCCTTCAAGTAGCTGTCTCGTCTCCTCCTCACTAAATCGTACCGATTGCAACACATCATCCTTATGCTCCTTATTCATCGGACAGTTCTCCTGACATCTAAGACAATCATACATTGTGTGATGAACTGAATCCGGTAACCACTGCGGAAATTCACCCGGAACCTCATTTAGCGTTGACAAGCATCTCTGGTTGTCAATCAGAAATCGCTCCGGTCGGATCGCTCCGGTTGGGCAATTTTTGATACAAAGCATACAGTTTCTACAGGACTCTGCCATCGTTACCGGACGCCAATTATCCTCCTCACAGGGGATATCCGTATAATAGGCATTATAAGAAATATTGCTTCCCAAGCCTTCAATATAGGTAATATTATTTCTACCATAGTCCGCCAACCCACTTTGCACAGATAATCTCTTTAGCGGCAGGTTATCCGCAGAACTGCAGTGATACCCTACCTTATTAAAACACTCCTCTATCCAGTCTCCGGCTGCCTCAAAGTCCGGCATAACCAGACTTTTCACCCTATACTCTGTACCCTGCCAGCTCAGCCCCACTTCTGCATAGAATGGATGCACTAAAGCAACCAACAGAATTGATTTGACATCAAAACCGGCATCCGGATAATTATATTGATATAGTTCCTCCACAATCCAGCGCTGAAAGCCATTCAGTTCCTCCTCCTTCTGAAACAACTCCAGCTCCTCCCTTAATTGATTAAGCCGCTTAACCGGTATAAGCACTAGCCGGTCCACATGAGAAGCTACCTCTGAAAGCAGATGTTGCTGCATATTTCTCCCCCTTAATATTCGAATATATGTTCTCATTCCCATAATAATACATTTTCCAAATAATATCAATCCTTATTAATAAAAATCAATTAATGCCCATTTCTAGGGCGATTTTAGAGAAAACTATATGGAGCCTCAGTTAAATTATGATGGGAAGATAAATACATTGATTTTATGCAATCAAATAATGTATAATATTACCATGCATTTCGTTTGCATTTATTCACTTTTTTGCATCGAACTTTGTGGAGGAGTATATGCGAAAACATAAAAAATTGATAGGTTATGCCCTTATTATATTGCTTATCATTTTTTGTTTAATTTACTTTTATCCTAAAAAGATAAATAGAGAATACAATGCAATAATGTATCGTTTAGGAGATCGTAATTATTCAGAAAATATTAAGGTGAATATAAACGGATATTTTTCAAAAGGATTACTTAATGGAGAAAAATTTGAGGGATTTATCACGATAGGAGATAATAAACTATCGAAGATTAATATGAGATTTGATAAATTCAATAGAGGGCTTTTATTCTGTTTTGATGAAAACATAGGGGATTATACATCATATGGAGATATGTACTCCAATCAAATGATGAGGGAATTTACTATATGTATTCTTGAAGAAGATGAACAAAGAAATGGAGGCAAGACTTGGTCTCCCAGCGATGGCTTAATGATTTCTTCTCCAGCAATTAACAGAGTTGAGGCAATAGAGATATCAAATAAGTTAATGAAAGATGTTTTATTCAATACTGTCTTAAAATAAAACTGAATGATAACGCTAAAAATAATAAATACTGCTTCTGAAAAGCAGCTATCTTACTAAGATAACATCCTTTCATAATGAACAACGAAACAATACTCATCCGTATTAAGCTACCGCAGCAGCTCAACTCGGATGAGTATGATACAATCCGTTTCTATTTGATTATTAGTTGTTAATTAATTTTGCTTTATTGGTCCAGCTCATCATCTTGCGAAGCTCTGTTCCAACCTTCTCTAATTGATGCTCCGCTTCAATTCTTCTCTTGGCATTGAAGTTCGGGCAGCCTACCTGATTCTCCAATAACCAGTTGCGTGCAAAGGTTCCGTCCTGAATATCCGTAAGAATCTGCTTCATGGCAGCCTTTGTCTCCGCGGTAATAATCTTGGAGCCGGTGATATAATCGCCATACTCCGCTGTATTGGAGATGGAGTATCTCATCCCTGCAAAACCACTCTCATTAATCAGATCTACGATCAGCTTCATCTCATGAATACACTCAAAATATGCACTTTCAGGCTCATAACCAGCCTCAACCAGAGTCTCAAAGCCGGCCTTCATCAGAGCAGTTACACCGCCACAAAGCACTGCCTGCTCACCGAATAAATCGGTCTCAGTTTCTTCACGGAAGGTGGTCTGAAGCACACCGGCTCTTGCGCCGCCGATGGCAAGTGCATAAGCAAGTCCCAGTTCATGTGCCTTGCCCGTTGCATTTTGATGAACCGCGATGAGACAGGGAACACCACGACCTTCCTGATACTGACTTCTAACTGTATGTCCCGGGCCCTTTGGAGCAATCATAAGTACATCTACATCCGCAGGAGGAATGATCTGACCGAAATGAATGCTAAAGCCATGAGCAAACATCAACGCATTTCCGGCTACTAAGTTCGGGGCAATGGATTCCTGATACATTTTAGCCTGCTTCTCATCATTAATTAAGATCATGATAATATCAGCCTTCTTTGCCGCTTCTGCTGCCGTATATACTTCAAATCCTGCAGCCTCTGCTTTCGCCCAAGACTTACTGCCTTCATAGAGACCGATAATAACATTCGCTCCTGATTCCTTTGCATTTAAGGCATGCGCATGTCCCTGACTGCCGTAACCGATGACCGCTATTGTCTTTCCCTCTAATAATGAAAGATTGCAATCCTGTTGATAATAGATCTTAGCCATTTCTAAATCCTCCTTAAAATTGTTTTGGAGGAATACCATCCTCCCATTTAAGCCTGCTATGCAGGTATCTTGCAATATGTAATGAAGCCGATGTTAATCAATATAATCGGCAATATCCCCGGAGCCTCTGGTAAGACCGGTGATACCGGTGCGCACCATTTCCTTAATCGAATAGGGACCAAGCAGATTAATAAAGGCATCAATCTTATCCTGATTACCCGTAAGCTCTATCATAAGAGATTCCAATGCTACATCAACAATCTTAGCACGGAAGATATCAGCAATTGCTATGATTGCCTGGCGATCCTTCTCTGCCGCAGCCACCTTAACCAGAATTAACTCCCTTGTTACGGATTCACCGGGTGCTAATTCCATAATCTCAATCACATCCTCCAGCTTTAATAACTGCTTTCTGATCTGTTCTAAGATTTGATCATCCCCCTGTGCCAATATCGTCATTCTTG
>JAEYXC010000051.1 GCA_023428655.1 Bacillota bacterium
GGTACCTGCTTCAGCTGCTCCTTCAGAGTCGTTGCCTTCATTAATCGAAATGGGGTATTTGCATCGGTAATCCACACATGGAAGGAAAGCCATAACACGAGCTTCAGTGTTTTTGTAACAAGGACACGGGAAAATCCATCCTGTCTTCCTCGTCGATGTCCTATAATCATATCAAAAGCACTTCTTTGCTCCCAGAAGGGCCAGAATTCTTCGGGAATGGTCTGTCCATCCGAATCGGTCTGAAAGACATAATCTGCTCCGGCCTTCAGAGCATAGTGGTAGCCATAGAGTACCGTTGCACCATGACCTCCGTTTGGCTTGGTGATCGGTTCAAAGGCCGGAAGCTCCTTTGCGTACTGCTGCATGATGGAATAGGTTTTATCCTTACTGCCGTCATCGATGATCACCAGCTTGCTGCCGTTTCCGATCTTATCTACAATGGGATACCAATCCTTGATCACCCGATCCACATTTGCCTCCTCATTATAGGCAGGAATTACAATATATAATTTATCCACTTTTGTACCTCCATCGTTTCCTTTTGTTAACCAAGGTTATTTCTTTATTCTAGTCTCAAAGAGATCCAGGGCTCTTCTTACCACACCATCCATATTATAATAACGGTATTCTGCCAGCCTTCCGAGGAAGATTACCTTCTCCTCTTTCTTCATATCCTCTTCGTACCTTGCAAATTGTGCTTTACACTCCTTGGTCGGAAAGGGATAATAAGGCTCTCCCTCTGCACAAGGAAACTCTTTACAGATCGTTGTCTTATGGTGCTTCTGCCAGGTCAATTGCTTATATTCCGTTATTCTCGTATAGTCATAATCATTGGGATAATTAACGACTGGAGCCTCCTGAAATCTCTCCATGTCATAGGTCTCAAAGACAAACCTTACACTGCGGTAGGACAATTTACCATATTTATAATCATAAAATTCATCCGTAGCACCGGTATAGATTAGCGTATCATAGGTAATATCCTTCATAACCTCACGGTAATCCGTATTCAACAGTATCTTAATATTTTTGTTTTCAATGAGCTTCTCGCATAGCTTCGTATAACCGTGAGCAGGCATCCCCTGATAACGATCTGCAAAATACCTGGTGTCACGGTTTAAGCGAATCGGAATTCGAGAGATTACCGAGGTATCCAGTTCAGCAGGATCAATTCCCCACTGTTTCTTCGTATAATTCTCAAATATCTTCTCGTAGATGTCCGGTCCGACTTTGCTTAGGGCCACATCCTTACTGGTCTTGATCTCTGCAATATCGACTGCCTGCTTCTTCAAAAACTCCTCCACCTGAGAGCTATCCAGATTCAGATTATATAGCTTGTTAATCGTCTCAACGGTAATCGGCATCGGAATTAGGTTACCGTCCACATAAGTCAGCACTCTATGCCAGAAATCATTCCATTTTGTAAATCGGGAGAGGTAATCATACACTTCCTTATCATTGGTATGAAAAATATGAGGACCATATACATGTACTAGAATTCCATCCTCATTATAGGCATCATATACATTCCCTCCGATATGATTCCGCTTTTCAATCACTAGAACCTTCTCATCCAACTCATTTGCAATACGCTCAGCCATGGTAAGGCCGGCAAGACCTGCACCAACAATTACATATTTATAATTCATATTAATTTCTCCTTTACGTACATTTTTATTATATTCCATGTTATTGTAAGGGCTTTTGTGTATCATAAATAGAGGTTTTCCATTCCTCTTGCCCTATCTCATAGACACATTCAAAGGTATTTCTGATATTTTCTTCATTGACAATATAATCCCCACTGCTTCGATTCTCCTGATCAACGATAATAAACCGAATATTATTCTCCTCTACCAAGGAAAGAAGCTCCTCCGGAGTCCTCGCTTCATACATCTGCTTTACCTGAGCGGTACGAAAGTCCGTATCATAGCCTGCAGACCATGGGAAATAAGGCCAGCCTTCATATAACATAGCACCTCCGAGTACCACCTGATTAATCGAATAATTGGAGGTAAGGAAGATATCCTTCGAGCTGCTGTTCTCATTAATCCAAGCGGTCAAATCAGAATTCAGATCAAGTACAATGGCTGTATCCGGTGTATTCTTCTGTAATACGATGAAGAAATCGTAGATTCCTGTTGCTGTTAACATTACAATCAATAATCCTCCCAATAAACGGGATAACCAGTCCCTTCCTTCGAAGAGCTTCATCACAACTACTGCAGCAAAAACTCCGAGTAAAATGCAGCTAATCATGATATATTTATGATTTACCGTAACATCCACCGTTAAGGAAACGGTAAAGGCAAAGACAAGAGGTGCGGTAAACGCAAGCAATAAATATCGGTTAACTCCCTTTTCCAGATAAATTGCCACTAATAATACCAAAGGAAGAATACCTAATAATCTCTCTAGGTAGGATAACACACCAAATAAGGTCTTATTCTCCGCAATAAATCCAAAGAAAAATTGCGTGGTTACCACGGAGCCCTGAATAAAGAATTTCGTCTGAAGTATGGAGAGAGTAATTGCGAGGAAAGCCATGACTGCATATTCTAACCGTCTTCTCGATAACACTGCCATCATAAATAAAACAGTAAGAACACCAATGACCGCAGCTCCATGAAAGAAGGAAAGACTTCCCAGTATAAGACCTGCTGCTACCGCTGTCCTGAAATCCCTTATCTCCCAGCCCTGCTTCGTTAAAAACATTTCTTTAAATCCACCGGCCATACTCATCGAAGGCTTTTGCTTCTCACCCTTTTCTCCAGACGTCAGTAGCATTGTCCGATATTGCTTCATATCCTCAAACAACTCATAAAGCAAGGGTAAAAAGAGCAGTAATATAAAAAATATTACGGTAAGGCCAAAGGCCAGATGCCTCTGATTACAATATACGTTCAGGTTCCAGAGTCCCCAATCCTCATTCGGAGTACTACTTAGAAATTCGGTATTCTCCGTTAAAGCCCTCCATAGGCCTGTTCCCTCAGGAAGCTCTGAGAGAAAGAGAAATAGGGTCTTGGAGCTTCGAAAGGCAAAGAACACACATGCCAAAACACCCGCTCCCAGCTTTCCGGTAATCTTTACCGCTAATAAATAAAGCATTAGGAAAGCACTCACAAAGCTAAGAATGCTAGGCAGATTAAAAGCATAATCAATACGAAGTCCTAAGTATTCCAGATTACCTGTCAGAAACTGAAACATAAAATGATATTTAATATCCTCTCCCGCATAATGGGAATAGGTCGTCGGAAAATTATTTCCGTAAGAGAAGGAGCGTATCATTCCGATATGGGGTGAGAAATCACTGAAAACCGATACACCGATATATAAATTATCTCCGCTTACGAAGAAGGTTCTCCACATCAAAACTACGGCAAGAATAATAATCGCCGTGAGTAACAAAAGCTCCACCCCTGCCACTCTCTTATTCCTATGAAGTATAGACTGACTGGTCACCATGGAGGGCCGATGCTTCCCATAAGTAATAAGAAAGAGGATCAGTGCCAGGGGCATAGTAATCAGATTAGCATAGTGTAATGGCTCCTCAGCCCCTCGAAACAGGTATGCCAACAGATAGGTTGTCCAGGTAAGTGCCATGGTTCCGGTCACATACCAAACAGGAAACAGGAGGATGTATGGGCTGACGGATATTTTTCGTTTGAAACCATCCGTTTCAACAAGCTGTCTTAGCTTTGGAAACGCATAGATACAGATTGCCCATCCCAGTAAAAAGCATAGTACCAGATATAGCAAACCTATCATTTTTTCTCACCACCTCTGACGCATTTGGAGATCAGATATCTTGGTCTGGATTTGACCTCCTTATATATCTTAGTCAGATATATACCTATCATTCCCAAGCTAATCATTGTGGAGCTTCCTATGATTAACTGTAATAGAATTACTGTAGTAAATCCACTCAAGGCTTGATTTGTAAAATACATATAAAGAGTCTGGATCCCTAGCACGATTGCTCCAAGGAACAATAATATACCGAGTACCGTAATACAATGCAACGGTACCGAGGTATAGGAGGTAATTGCATTGACCGCAAGCCGCATTAATCGAAATATGGACCACTTCGTTTTTCCGTTGACTCTTTCAGCAACATCAAAGCTGATTTGTTTTCGATCAAAGCCGAGCCAAGCAGACATTCCTCGAAAGAAGGTAGCTCTCTCCGGCATTTCCTTCCAAGCCTCCAGAACCTTACGATCCATTAATTTAAAGTCCGAGGCTTGACCAAGATTAATATTCGCCGTCTTATATATAATATAATAGAAAAATTTCGCACAGAGCCTATATAATTGATTCTCCTTCCCCCTGGAGCTTTTTACCCCTTCGATGACATCATAGCCTTCTTCTCTCCAAGCCTTAATCATAT
>JAEYXC010000065.1 GCA_023428655.1 Bacillota bacterium
ATCAGTTTGTTTCTAAAGGATAAGACATTAATTTTACTGGATACCTTTTTGGAGAGTTTTCATAAGAACGATCGGAAAAAGATTATGATTTTCCTGAACAATTATGCTAAGGATGAAAAGATTGTACTAATAGGATCCGATAATTATAAGCTACTTCAAAGCTTTAGTGATAGAATTTATGTAGTGAATTAGTAAGAATCATAAGGGGCAACTCTTGACTCATATTAGGTTGTATGGGGAATATACAACATTAACAGTATGCATAGATATTGTATTGGGCAAGCAGTACATATCTATGCCATATTGTTTTTATAGGATATTTTTGTCGGGATACTGTAAATTTTAAAGCTTCCTCCTTAATCAAACCTTATTTATGATATAATAAACGTAGTGAGCGTACCGCAAGTTTACTTGTAGGTACGTGATCGGAGTAAAGATTATGAACGGGCAACGTTCATGATGTAATAATTTCATCACCTCATGATTATGGATTAATATTTGCTTTCAGATGATTACGATAAGATTAAGTAAGGAGTAGATAGCATGAATGAGACAATCAAAGGTTTAGCAGAGAGAAAATCAGTCAGAGTTTTTGAAGAACGTTCCATACCCGAAGAGTCTAAGGAGGCGATTATTAACGCAGCATTGGAGGCTCCAACAGCCGGAGCAATGATGCTCTATAGTATCATTGACGTTACTGATCCGGAATTAAAGAAGAAATTGGCGATCAGCTGTGATAATCAGCCCTTTATTATGAAAGCACCTCTTATTCTTATCTTTCTTGCCGACTATCAACGATGGTATGATGCATTTTGCCAAACGGGCTGTAAGCCTAGAAAGCCGGGGGAGGGTGACCTTCTGCTTGCCTGTGCTGATGCGATAATAGCAGCTCAGAATACCGTAGTTGCCGCGCATTCCCTGGGAATTGGATCCTGTTACATAGGAGATATTATAGAAAATTGTGAGACGGTGCGGGAGATGCTGAGACTACCAGAGTATGTAATACCTGCAGCAATGGTGGTGTATGGATATCCTACGCAGAGTCAAATAGACCGAAAGAAGCCCTTACGTTTTGATAAAAGCTATCTCGTTCATGAAAATTCCTACCATAGATTATCGGAGGAGGAACAGAAGCAGATGCATCAGGAACGCAACCAGAGGGTGGGGATCTCGGGCAAGGATGTTTCGGAGGGAATTACAGCAATATGTAACCGAAAGTATATGAGTGAATTCTCCCTGGAAATGAACCGTTCGGCAGCTGTTTATTTGAGTGGCTTTCGGGAGCAAAAATGATAATGGATAACTTTTATTAGGTGACTTTGTACCGTAAGGTATAAAGTGAACACAAATAAAAATTAATGTAGTGGAAATAAAATAAGACACAGTAACAACCGACTCTACTATAGTAGAATATTATAATGAGGATGGTTGTTGCTGTGTCTTGTTAAGTTGATGAGAGGATAAACTAATTGGATAGCGCCAGCTTTGCCAGCTGTATGCATCCCATGATACCTTGATTATCCTTTAGCGAAGCAGGAACTATATATTGGTCCAAATTCTCCATTTGACTGGTTTTGATATAACCGTTTAGTAGAGTGGATACTTCTTTGCGGATGAGAGGAAATAGCTGTTCCTGATGCATGACTCCGCCTCCAAGTACGATTCTATGAGGGGACAAGGTGAGGATGTAATCCACAAGCCCCTGAGCGATATAATAAGCTTCTAATTCCCAGACCTTTGGATTATTCGTTAGCTCAATTGCCTTCTTCTTCCAACGCTTCTCAATAGCGGGACCGGAAGCCAAGCCTTCAAAGCAATTCGGATGATAGGGGCATATTCCTTCAAAGGTATCCTCCGGATGCTTGCTAAGGAGGATATGACCTGCCTCCGGATGGAGCATTCCGTGTAACAAGGAACCGTTCATATAAACCCCTACACCGATACCTGTGCCAATGGTAATATAGATTCCGGAAGGAATATCCTTCATAATACCCCAAGTAGCTTCACCGAGGGCGGATGCGTTGACATCCGTATCAAACCCAACCGGAATTTGCAGAGCTTTTTTTAGAGCTCCAACAATATTGTAATTTACCCAGGCAAGCTTTGGTGTCGAAGTTATAAACCCATAGGTATCAGAGGCTTTATCCAGATCAATCGGACCAAAGGAGCCGATACCAAGGGCTTCGATGTTCTTGCTTTTAAAATAATCTACGATTGTATTCATTGTAATTTGTGGTGTTTCCGTAGGGATGGAAATTTGATCCAGTATTTCCCCTTGTTCATTACCGATGGCCATAACCATCTTTGTGCCGCCGGCTTCCAGCGCTCCATATAACATATCATTACCTCCCAAAGTATCTTCTCTCATTGTCCTATTCATTATATATGATAAAACAGAAAAAAAATAGTCTAAGGATGTAATAATATGTTATTCCTAAGCTTCGATAAAGCATACCAGCTCTTTGTTGAAACGATCCCTTTCTTCAATAAATAAAGCATGACCGCTGTATTCAAAGGGAATCAGGTTGGAATTACGGATCATTTTCTTCTGTATTTCACCTAAAGAAAAGGGAACAACCTGATCATGAATACCTTGCATAATCAAGGTTGGAGTTATGATATGCTCCAGATCAGAAAACAGTACTTCTTCAATCCAAGTTTTTTCTACCTCTGAGGTGGCCCAGCCAGCGGCCATCAGTCCCAGCTGGAAGAACCAATCCATCATCGCCGGACTAATCTTCTGAAAGAAGAAATTGGATCCAAAGTTTCTCAGCATCTGAGGGCGGTCGGTATCGGTCAGCTGAATCATTGCTTCGATATTTTCCCTTGGTACTCCGTAAGGGAAATTATGTCGTTTGATCAGACTTGGAGCTGCAGCAGCACATATCACAAGTTTTTTTACCCCATAAGCACGATGTCTGTTCATATAGCGGACTGCGATGGAGCCTCCCGTGGAATGACCGAGCAGGGTTATGTCCTGAAGGTTTAAAGCTTCTATGACACAACGAACATCATCGGATAACCGGTCGTAATCATAACCGGTCAGCGGTTGATCGGATTTCCCGAAGCCCCTCTGATCCATACCAATACAGCGATAGCCTTGGAATGCTAACTGATTAAATTGATATTCAAATAATTCATGACTACCGGGCCAACCATGCAGAAATAGAATTGTTTTCTTTCCTTCCGGGTTCAAATCCTCGATGTATATATTGACATTAGCTTCTACATTGATATAGTATCCCAATTTATAATCCTCTATTTTATTTTATTTCTCCATCTTATTCAGTACAAAAGGATATGGATACCTATTTTCAAAAGAGTTCGTGTAAAAGACGATGAATACACGAAGGGAACCCTTATAATCACTGCATTGGAATGAAATCTATGAATACAATGTATTAGCAAGACTGGGGTGGTGAATGGAATATGGGAAATAAGCTTGGAATTTTTCGAAGGAGATGGTGC
>JAEYXC010000113.1 GCA_023428655.1 Bacillota bacterium
TTCTGATTGTTGGAATTGCCATGCTTTATTCCAGTCATAAGGTAAGGAAGGAAAATATTATTGATGCTTTAAAAATGGAAATTATATAACAGAAAGGCGGGAGAGACACAGGGCTGTGACTCTCCCGCTTTACAATTAAGGTACGAGTAGTAAATTGGTTTCTATGAATGAAAGCTATAAAAAGACACTTGATCTGTACGAATTTATATGCAATATCACTGTGATATCACAATGACTTGAGAAGATATTGGTTTATATTTACAATAAAATAATAAAATTGGTATTGACATTTGACATTTTTTACTGGTATAGTAATATTATATTAATAAGTGGATTGTTACTGGCAAGCAGGCAAAACCAAATTGATGGAAGCATTCAGATTCCATGGATTTGGTTTTTTTTTATTCATGACAAGTGAAATGACTTATCATTTCATCTTGTTTATTACAACTGGAAGTTCGCTAAGGGTATTTTCAATTGTTATTTTCCTTGGAGGTTTAAAAATGCATGTTGAGCGTATCATCAACAATAATGTGATAAGTGCTTATGATCCTAAGGGCAAGGAAGTTGTCATTATGGGGAAAGGCATCGGTTTTTACGCAAAGCAGGGTAAGGAGATCGACTCTGCTTTAATCGAAAAGATATTTTATCTTGAGAGCCAAAATGCAGTAGATAAATTCAAGGAATTAGTGGAAAATCTACCATTGGAGCATATTCAGGTTTGCAACGAAATAATTACATATGCTGATAAAGTTTTAACCGGTAAGCTAAACCCAAACATCTATATTACTCTGACGGACCATATTAATTTTGCAATAGAACGTTTTCGTCAGGAGCTGCTGTTTGATAATCCATTGCTGTGGGATGTACAACGCCTATATCAACAGGAGTATCTCATCGGAGAATATGCCGTTGCGCTCATTGATAAGCGATTGGGTATTCGTTTACCCATTGATGAGGCAGCATCGATTGCACTCCACATTGTGAATGCGGAATATAACACAGTAATGAGTCAGACCATGAACATTACAAAGCTTCTTCCGCAGGTGTTACAGCTTGTTAAGGACGACTTTGGAATAACTCTGGAGGCCAACACCCTTCCCTACGAAAGATTTGTAACCCATCTGCGCTCTTTGGTACAACGTATCTTAAGCCGTGAGCAGCTGGACAATATTGATATGGAATTCTGTGAGATGGTAAAAAATCTTTACCCTAGGGAGTATCGATGCAGCGAGAAGATCACGGATTATCTGACCACCAGCTTTGAGGATGGCATTGTAGCAGATGAGCTGGCGATGCTATCCATACATATCCGTAGGGCAGTATTAGGTGCTCGTTCAAAGGACCGGAGAGAATAATATAATTCAACGATTATTCATAGGGGATTGGGAACAAAGATGTATTCCCGAAGCAAATATTATGCCGCTGTAGTTTTGAAAAATTAGGTTTTCGATCATGACATCGCAGGTGTGCAGTAGAATGGAGATTATTATGTTAAATACATGGATGGAGAAATTAGGATTAGGAAAAGACAAGAGCATAGAAATACATGCACCGATTGAGGGAACCGTCTGTGTCATTACTGAAGTAAATGACCCTGTATTTCAGCAAAAGATTGTTGGAGACGGTGTAGCAATCTTACCCTGCAAAGGAAGGGTGGTTGCTCCTGCAGATGGAGTTGTATCACTGTTGTTTGAGACAAAGCATGCGATCAGCCTGCAGTTGGTGAAGGGGGTGGAGCTACTAATTCATGTTGGACTCGATACGGTAAAGCTTCAGGGGGAATTTTTTAAGGCATATGTGGGTACCGGAGATCCGATTCGAGCCGGTGATTTGTTACTGGAATTCGATATAGAAGAGATAAAAGCAGCCGGGTATGATCCCATTACTCCGGTGGTTATCTGCAATACGGCTAATTATTCGGAGCTGATACCGCACACCGGTGATGTTAAGGAATTAGACAGGATACTTACATTAAAGAAATAACCAAAGCTTAGAATTTAGCACGAAAGGAGGACAACAGGATGAAGGAAATCAGGTATGTCATTACGGATGAGATTGGCTTTCACGCACGACCGGCGGGACTACTGGTGAAGACGGTTACCGGCTTTGATAGTAATATCATAATAAAAAAGGGTGAGAAGGAAGGGAATGCCAAAAGCATTATAGGAATTATGGCTCTTGGAATTAAACATGGGGAAGAAGTTACTTTTATCATCGAAGGCTCCGACGAGGCAGAAGCTTATGATGCCGTGGAGAATTTTCTGAAAGAGAATTTATAAAGTGATTATTGCTGGTAAACAGCAACAATATAAGGAGGAGTAGACTATATGATGAAATTTTTACAAAGACTTGGTAAGTCATTGATGCTGCCGGTCGCATGCTTACCCGTTGCAGGTATTATGATGGGTATTGGTTATTATATCGATCCGGCTGGTTGGGGTTCCAACAATGTAGCAGCAGCGTTCCTAATCAAGGCAGGTGGGGCAATCCTTGATCACATGGCACTTCTATTTGCGATCGGTGTTGCAGTTGGTATGTCGGATGACAATGACGGTACCGCCGGTCTTGCAGGTCTTGTGTCCTGGCTGATGTTCACCACCTTGTTATCCAGTGGAGCAGTAGCAATGTTCACCGGTGCTGAGGCAGATATGGCCTTTGGCAAAATTGAGAATGTCTTTATCGGTATTATATCCGGTTTAATCGGCGCTACCTGTTATAACCGCTTTAAGGGTGTCAAATTGCCGACCGCACTGGCATTCTTTAGTGGTAAACGATGTGTAGCAATTGTTACAGCAGGAGTTACAGTAGTAGCAAGCTTAATTCTCTTTTTTGTATGGCCCTTCCTATATGGAGCCTTGGTTTCCTTTGGTAAGGCAATCATCAGTACAGGCGCAGTTGGCGCAGGTATATATGGCTTTGCGAACCGTTTGTTAATTCCTACCGGTCTTCACCATGCATTAAATAATGTATTTTGGTTTGATCTAGCAGGAATTAATGATTTAAAGAACTTTTGGTCCGGCGAGGGTGTATTAGGTGAGACAGGAATGTATATGTCCGGTTTCTTCCCGGTTATGATGTTCGGTCTTCCCGGAGCAGCACTGGCAATGTATCATACGGCAAAGACCAAGAGAAAGAAGATCGCAGCTTCCCTACTAATGGCAGCAGCACTCTGTTCCTTTTTGACCGGTGTAACAGAGCCCCTGGAATTCTCCTTTATGTTCCTTGCACCCGTACTTTATTTAGTGCATGCACTTTTGACCGGTATTTCCTGTTTTATCGTAGCTCTATTACCGGCCAGAGCGGGCTTTCAATTTAGTGCAGGGCTAATTGACTTTGTATTAAGCCTGAAAGCACCCATGGCTCAGAATCCATGGTTACTGATCCCGATCGGTCTTGTATTCTTTGTGGTATATTATATAATCTTCCGATTGATCATTACTGCATTTAAATTAAAGACACCCGGCAGGGAGGATGAAGAGGATAACGAAGAAGAATTGCGTGCAACTCTTTCCAACAACGATTTTACTGCAGTGGCAGCCAAGGTGCTGGAGGGACTTGGTGGAAAGGTTAATATTGCTTCGGTGGATAACTGCGTGACCAGACTTCGAGTTGAAGTAAAGGATTATACAGCTGTAAGTGAAAAGAAGATTAAGGAAGCCGGTGTAGCAGGTGTAATCAGACCGAGTAAAACCAGTGTTCAGGTGGTCATCGGTACTCAGGTACAATTTGTTGCCGATGAGCTTAAGAAGATGCTTTGATTTCCACTAGAATTATAGTTCATAGATACCTGTATTGGGAAGGTCTTTCCGATATCATACATAGAATCATATTGTAATAATTTTAATGCTGCCAAGGAACCATTTGTTTATAAAAACTTTCCTTTTTCACAACAAGAGAAGACGTATGCTTTTCCTAGCACAGGAGTGCCGTAATGCCTTTTTGGTTATTACGGCACTTTTGTATCTTGAATTATCACTTCTCAATAGGATGAGTATTAAAATTAAATTAAATTTCGCTGTATCAAATTGCTCCATGGGGGTAGGATGTGCTATAATTTGATTATATGATCTAATAATTAATACAAGCCAGGATGGTGAACAAAGCAACTTAATTTAAACAATGAGTAGGAGAATTTATGGGAAAAAAACAAAGAGAGCATGTTATTGAAGGAAAACAAGTACTTTCAATACAAAAGGGTATACCGGAAGTAACGAAGCACTTAAAATACGGAATATTCATAATGTACTCCCTTTTATTTGTGGTTTTTGGTTTTATAGTTGATACGCCAAAGGAAATCGTGCAGGGTATTTATCAAATCATAGTTGAACCGGATTTCTTGATCACCGACTATATTCAAGTCGGAGGGATCGGCGCGGCCTTTGTCAATGCTGGAATCATAATGCTACTCACGATCCTAATATTATATCTTTTAAAGATAGATATCAGCGGAAATTCCATTGCTGCGATTTATCTTATGGGTGGGTTTGCATTATTCGGTAAAAACATTTTTAATATCTGGTTAATTATCCTTGGAGTTGTCATTTATTCGGCTATTAAGAAAGAAAAGCTGTCACAGCATATTCATACTTCGTTTTTTGGGACCAGTCTGGCTCCTATTATATCTGAGATTTTCTTTGGTCTTGATATCCCAATACCGCTTCGAATTATTGTTGGTATCGTGGTAGGTCTCAGCATCGGTATTTTGCTGCCCCCATTATCAGCATACCTTTTCAATGTACATAAGGGGTTTAACCTCTATAATGTCGGTTTTACGGCTGGTCTTCTCGGTACCATCTATGTATCCATCTTTCGTTCCTATGGCTTTGTTTCCTATAGCCGGCTGATTTGGAGTGAAGGCAATGATTTGTTATTTGGTTGCTTCTTATCTGTCATTCTATTATCCATGATGCTGCTTGGTTTTCTTCTAAACGGCAGAAAACTAGAACCCATACGAAGGCTTTTTACTTATTCAGGTGTTGCTAAAAGTGATTTTGTTTTGATGGAGGACTTTGGCACTGTACTGTTTAATATGGGATTGAATGGCTTTGTTGCCTTGGGATATGTGCTATTGGTAGGCGGAGCACTGAACGGACCAACCATGGGAGGTATTCTGACGGTTATGTGCTTCGGTGCATATGGAAAACATATTAAGAATATTGTTCCGATTTTCCTGGGAGTTGTTATCGGAAGCATTACCAAGGTGTGGTATATTAATGATCCCTCCATTCTACTGGCAGCCTTATTCGGCACCGGATTGGCACCGGTAGGAGGGCATTATGGATGGATATACGGATTGATTGCAGGCTTTATTAATTCCTCCGTTGTGCTTAATTCCGGTATTCTTCATGGCGGAATGAATCTCTACAATACCGGCTTTTCAGCCGGGATTGTTGCTGCAGTGATGATTCCGGTGATTGAAGCCTTTCGCAAGAAGAAGGATAAATCTACTTGCATATAAGCCTATTTTTCGATATGATAAAGGTATAGATAAATTATGCATGGGATAAATCATAAGCACCTTCTTACATAGTTCGCTGTTTATCGTATCCCCTGCAGGGAATTTATTAAATCGATTGATTTGGAAGAGAGGTAGCATTATGCTTCAGGATGAATATATCAGCTTTACGATTGAGAAACAAAAGCATATCGCGCTTATTGCTCATGACAGCAAGAAGAAGGAATTAGTGGAATGGGTAGAGACAAATAAAGA
>JAEYXC010000139.1 GCA_023428655.1 Bacillota bacterium
GGAAGTGCCGGATTGGTCCTGTCCATCATCATAAATATGGTATCAAAGACCTGCAAGGCACTAATGATTCTTGTAACCGTTACAAAGAACATGGTGGATGAGATCAGAGGGAGTGTAATCGAGAAAAATTCCCTAATCCCACTTGCCCCGTCTATTTCTGCGGCTTCATAATAATCACGTGGGATTTCCTGAAGACCGGCCAGGAAAAGTACCATATTATAACCGATTACGGACCATATTCCGACGAGTGCCATGGAAGCAAAGGCAATTTTGGGATTAGAAATCCAGTTAACTGATTTTAGACCAATGGAATTCAGTAGATGATTCAGTAAACCGAATTCCGAATTATAAAGCCATCTCCACACCATTGCTACCGCAGCCGGAGCGGCAACCATGGGCAGAAAATAGATTGTCCGAAAGAGTGTACGTCCTCTGATTTTGCGGTTCAAGAATACTGCCAAAACAAGAGCAATCGCTATGGAAAAAGGGACCTCCACAATTGCATACTTAAATGTATTGATTAAAGCCTGCCAGACATTCTCGTCCGCTATGAGCTTTTTATAATTATCCAGACCTACAAATATGTTCCCTTTTCCAAATGCCCCTGTTTTAAAGAAACTCTGATAAATGGTTTGAAAAATAGGAATAATATTAAGAATAAGCAGACCTATTATTGTCGGAAGAATAAATAACCATCCCCAAACGAATTCATTTCTGCTTCTCCTTGTTCCTTTTGATTTAACCTTTTTTAGCATCGCATCATCCCTCTCTTGGCATTTTAAGATGGCAGACGCTCACCTTCTGATTGCTCAGATGAGGTCTGCCATAATAAAAATCTTGAACTCTTTATTCTGTTGCTAAGGTGGCATTCATTTCAGCGGTAATGTCTGCGCAGACATCCTCTACTGATTTCGCTCCGGTCCAAGCATCTACTAATTTTTCACTAATCATATTTTCCCAGGTTACGGTTGTCTTAGAGTAGGGTCTGATTACCAAATCATTCATCATGTCTAAGTACGCTTGAACATTAAAATCAGGATATGCTGCTGTCCAGTTCGATACCGTTCCTTCATATGCTGAAATAACAATTCCGAGATCCGATTGCTTTTGCTGTGCTTCCTTCGAACCCAGGTATTCGATTAGAGCCCAGGCATTATCCGGTTGATCTGTCTTTGCATCTGCTACCCAGCCCAAGCCGTTGTAAATGGATACTCTTTTTCCGGTTACCGCATCCTTTGGTAATACTGCGATATCACAGTTTGCCTTTACATAATCATCATTGCAAAGATATGCCAGCATCCAAGAGCCCTGTGTGATCATCGCTACTTTACCGGCTGCCAACAATGCTGCTTCCTCATTTTCTGCTAACACTTCATAGCTTGGGGTTAATCCGTCCTTCACTAAGCTTGCAGCAAAATCAATGGCCTTAATGGTTCCTTCCTGATCAAATCCGGAGGCTTTCTTATCATCGGTAATGATAGTTCCGCCCATATCATATACGATGTTATAGTATCCTGCCTGATTATTGCTTGCTCTCAATGCAAATCCGTATTGACTTCCGTCTGCCTTCGTAAGCTTTTCACAAGCATCTCTGAAGGTATCCCAGGTCCATGTCTCATCCGGATAAGAAACTCCTGCCTCATCAAACATGGTTTTATTATACCATAAGGCAATGGTATCAATATCCTTCGGAACCGCATACTGTATTTTTCCTTGCCAATTATAGATATTTACGATATCCTCAGGGAATTTGGATAAGTCAATTTTATCGCTGCTTGCAATACGATCCGTTAAATCAAGCAACATTTCATATTCAGCATACTTTGCAATCTCATTGGAATGCATCCAGAATACGTCGGGAAGACTTCCACCGGTTGCACCTGCCTCCAGCATGGTCCAATATTGTTCCCAAGGTGTAACCTGAATCTCTGCTTTAATTCCCGTTAGCGCAGTAAAATCTGCTAAAATCTTTGTAAGTCCAGGCTCTTGATTGGTATCCCAAATCGCAACGGTCAGGCCATCTCCTGATGCTTCGGTGGTCTTATCCCCTTCCGTTGTCTCTTCAGCCTTTCCCGCTTCTTCCTTTGGTGCAGAGGTATCAGCTCCGGTACTATTTGTTGGTTCACTACTGCTTTTTGCGCAGGCAACGAGGGACATGATCATTGCTAATGCCAACATACAAGCTATAACTTTTCTCAATTTCATAATTATCCTCCTCTTCGATATCTTGAATTATCACCAGATATGGATTCCTTTTCCAGCAACATAATAATTCTACAATATAAAACAATATTTAGAAATATTTAATTGTTGCATATTCATGTGATTTTGTTGCATCTTGTTAGATTTTTGAGCATTTATTTATATATTATGCTTCCATTTATACCAATGATTTTTAATTCATCTGTCCAAATTCACAAATTAGTATGGATCTACTACATCTTAAACATGCTATTTGCACATATTTACATTTCATTAGACAGACAATCAATTTTAACGGACACTCTTGGAGGGACGTCGTTTCCGGAAATATCCGTTTTTTTCATTGCATTAAAACTTTTCATTCGATATAATGTCCTTATTCTAATATATTTCAGAAGGATTGGTGTTCAAATGGATAAGCCTACTACCTATTCAACATCAGTTGGTTTTCGATGTCTCCGGAATATCATGAAGCAAACCAATGATTTATATCTGGTACACTGTGGACATCAACAGTGTCCTCCCGGCTATACCTATGATCAAAAAATCCCAAACGAAAATCACCTCCATATTGTTTTAAATGGAAAAGGGATTATTACTATGAATGGAAAAACCTATCATATTCATAAGGGTAATATCTTTGTAATATTAAAAGGAATTGCCATTAATTATTATGCGGATTCCGAGGATCCCTGGGAATATATGTGGGTCACCTTTGATGGTGAAAAGGCTTCTGACTACTTATCCTATGCCGGTCTTACTCCGGATAACCCGGTAATAACTTCGACTATACCCACAGCAACCTATCTCCCCATTATTGAGAAAATACTCGATGCCAACACCTTGACTCTGGCAAATGAAATTCGAAGAGTTGGCTATTTATATGATTTAATGTCTACAATGATTGATGCTCAAAGCTCTGCAAGAACCGGGAATAGATACGATTATTCCAATGAAACCTATATAGAACATGCACTGCAGTACATATCACTGAATTATTCCAAGAACATAAAAGTCAGCGATATTGCCACGGAGATTGGCATTAACCGCTCCTATTTTACAATGATCTTTAAAAAGGTTTTACATGTTTCCCCCCAGGAGTACTTAATGAATTATCGCTTTCAAAAAGCTGCGGAGCTAATACGATCAACCAATCTCTCCATCCAGGACATCTCCAATCAGGTTGGTTACGAGAATCCATATAACTTCTCTAAAATGTTTAAAAATTGCTACGGAGTCTCACCCAAAAAGTATCGTTTTATGGAGGATTCTGAATAGCTTTCTGTGTAACAACAGGAGGAAGGGATCTATTCCTTCCTCTACCTCAATACAAGCGTGGTTGCTTCAATGCTTAAATACATGCATAATACAAAAGAATAACCGCATCCCTCATCCGATAACCTTTTCTAATGACAAGATTATCGGATGAGGGATGCGGTTACTCTTTTATTTATCAATACCTTTCTTTCATACCGCTCCATTAATTATGAAAGTTATTGTCCACCACTTTTCGAGGTTGGATCAACTGCATCCCTTAAGGCATCTCCAATAAAGCTAATCGACATGACCAAAATAACAATCAGTACTCCAGCAGGAATCCATAGCCAAGGTTTAGAGGTTAGAACAGTTAGAGACTGTGCACCGTTAAGCATATTGCCAAGACTCGCCGTAGGAGGCTGAATTCCCATACCAAGAAAGCTTAATGCAGCTTCATCAAGAATAGAAAGCGCTACAATCGAGGTTGCATAAACTAATATCGGTGCAATTGTATTCGGTAGAATTTCTGAAAATAATATATGTCGCTTGGGCATTCCTGCGATTATGTTTCCCTTGACAAAATTAGTTTCACGCAGACTCAATACATTGCCACGGACAAGACGTGCAATTCCCGGCCAATCTACAAATCCAAGAATTAAGATGATATTCCACAGTCCCGGCTTGAAAATAGCTGCAGCGACCAATACAAGTAAAATATATGGAAAGGACATAACCATATCCGTAAAGCGCATGATAATCATATCAACTACACCGCCAAAGTATCCGCTCACCAGCCCCAGAATGACGCCGATTACGGTCGATATCAACGTAGCCAGTACTCCGACCAGAAGTGATATTCTCGTTGCATATAAGAGTCTGCTAAAGACATCTCGTCCAATCTGGTCCGTTCCCAACCAATTCTTACTGTTCGGTTTGCCACTAAAGGTCCCTACCAGCTGATCCGGGTCATAAGGTGCTATGATTGGGGCAAACAGGGCTG
>JAEYXC010000218.1 GCA_023428655.1 Bacillota bacterium
CTGTATAGGGAGTAGTTTAAATGCATCACTCAACAGTCGCGGTTTAGTAACCTGGGTATGCATGCCATCATTATGGTTACAAGACTTTTCAGTTATCTATTTCACATGTTTTGAAATAGAGGGTTGAAAAGTCTTTTTTTTGTGTCCATACAGAAAACAAGGAGGAAATGAATGCAGCAGTGGTATAAGAAGACAATGGAAGAGATTCTACAGGAGCAAAAGCTCTCTCTGGAGGGCCTGACCTCTGAGCAGGCAAAAAGGATTCGGAGTGAAGTGGGTGAGAATGTATTACAGGAAGCTAAGAAGAAAAGTGCACTTCGGATATTTATAGAACAGTTTAAAGATATGCTGGTCATAATATTAATTGTGGCAGCAGTGATATCTATGTTTTCGGCACATATCGAGAGCACCATCGTTATTGTATCTGTAATTATCTTGAATGCATTACTAGGAACCATTCAGCATATAAAGGCTGAGAAATCCTTAGAAAGCCTAAAGCAATTGTCATCTCCGAATGCGAAGGTATTGCGAGATGGAAAGAAGCTTGAACTTCCTTCCAGAGAAGTTGTGCCCGGCGATATTTTATTGCTGGAAGCCGGTGATTTAGTAGCAGCAGACGGTAGAATTATTAAGAACTTTTCCTTGCAGGTGAATGAAAGCTCATTAACCGGAGAATCCACGAATGTTGATAAGAGTGATGAAGTAATCACACAAGAGGTTGCTCTGGGCGACCGGGTTAATATGGTCTATTCCGGAAGCCTCGTTACTTATGGCCGTGCCAATGTTCTCGTTACTGAGACAGGTATGAATACAGAGATCGGAAAGATCGCCGGACTGATGAATGCCACGACGGAGAAAAAGACTCCGTTACAAATCAGTCTTGATAATTTCAGTAAGAAATTAGCACTGATTATTATGATAATCAGTGGATTGGTTTTTGCCTTAAGCATCTATCGCCAAATGCCTTTTCTGGACGCGATGATGTTTGCGGTGGCATTAGCAGTAGCCGCTATTCCGGAAGCACTGGGCTCAATTGTCACCATCGTGCAGGCAATTGGAACTCAGAAGATGGCAAAGGAGCAAGCAATCATTAAAGAATTGAAGGCGGTAGAAAGCCTTGGATCGGTCTCCGTAGTCTGCTCCGATAAGACAGGTACACTGACTCAGAACAAAATGACAGTACAGCAGATTTATATCGGTGAAGAAACGCTGAATTTTGATGAGATCGATCTGAAAAACCAATTACATCGATATCTTCTCTATGATGCAATACTAACCAATGATGCATCCTTTCACAATGGTGTTGCAATTGGCGATCCGACCGAATATGCATTGCTGGAGATGGCACGTAAGGTTCAGGTCATGGATGAGGAGATCCGTGAAATGATGCCAAGGCTGGAAGAGCTGCCCTTTGATTCGGATCGTAAGCTAATGAGTACCAAATACGAGCTGAGAGGTATTCCGACGATATTAACAAAGGGTGCTCTGGATGTTCTTCTGGACAGGACCGTTAAAATCCGTACTTATGAAGGTGTTCGTGATATTACGGAGCAGGATATTAGAAATATTCAAGAGAAAAATCGTATCTTCTCAGAGAATGGGTTACGTGTTCTGGCCTTTGCATATAAGGAAGTGAAGAAGGATGACCTGTTAACCTTTGAGAATGAGAGGGATTATATTTTTATCGGCTTAATCTCTATGATAGATCCTCCGAGAGAGGAGTCAAAAGCAGCTGTGGCAGATGCTAAGCGAGCAGGGATTCGTACCGTTATGATTACGGGGGACCATAAAATCACAGCAGTAGCCATTGCCAAGCAAATAGGAATATATGAGGAAGGAGGTCTGGCATACACCGGAGCAGAGTTGGATGCTATGACAGAGGAAGAGCTTGATCGTAAGATTGAGGATATCCATGTATATGCCCGAGTTTCTCCCGAGAATAAAATACGTATCGTTTCTGCATGGCAGAAGCGAGGGAAAATAGTAGCAATGACCGGTGATGGTGTCAATGATGCACCTGCATTGAAGAAAGCAGATATTGGTGTGGCAATGGGAATCACCGGCACTGAAGTATCCAAGGATGCTGCAGCGATGATATTATCCGATGATAACTTTGCGACCATTATCAAGGCGGTTGCAAATGGTAGAAATGTTTACCGTAATATCAGAAATGCAATCCAGTTTCTGCTCTCCGGAAATATGGCGGGAATTTTAACGGTATTATATACATCAATTATGGCATTACCGGTTCCGTTTAAGCCGGTACACCTGCTGTTTATCAACCTTCTGACCGATTCCCTGCCGGCCATTGCTATTGGTATGGAGCCACCGGAGGATAATCTGCTTTCACAGAAGCCAAGGGATCCTAAGACCGGAATTTTGACAAAGGAATTCTTATTAACACTATTCCTTCAGGGTGGTTTAATCGCCGTTAGTACCATGATCGCATTTTATATCGGTTATCAAGGCGGAAATGAGATAGTAGCGAGTACTATGGCCTTTGCAACCTTGACAATGGCAAGATTATTCCATGGCTTCAATTGTCGAAGCGGACAATCAATATTCCACATTGGGTTTTCCAAGAATCGATATAGCTTATTGGCATTTCTCATGGGTGTAATCTTTTTGAATTTAGTTCTTTTTGTGCCGATCCTAAAAAGAGTATTTTCCGTATCGGATTTAACCGGGATGCAGATTGGTATGATATATTTATTGGCTATCATACCCTCCATTGTAATCCAAATTGGTAAATTAGTCAGAAAGTATATGAAATAAATGAAGTGATGAAGGCTGATAACAGGCTATATTATGCGCCATTTTAGAGATAATTTATATGGAACCATGTTGATATGGGTGTTTTCCATAATAATGAAAATTGTATACTTGGTTATCCTACAAACGGCTGGGTTTTCTTTCCTATAAAAGAAAACCCGGCCTCTTGTATTCCTGGACATCAAAAACGAACTGCCGGTTTATTCGCTGAGATCATTCCACCATACAATAGAGGTAGATGTTTGTGTAAACAAAGTTGCTCTTTTTTAAGAACTGGAAAGCCTACTTACATAATTTTTTAATACTACTTGCAAAACTAAATATTTAGGCATATAATATAATTAAATTTAGGTATACCTAAAAATAATATGTTAAAGTACAGATGGAGGTAATTATGGATGCTTATATTAAACGACAATTTCGCCGGAAAATGCCAGTTCTAATTACCACAGCACTCGTTGTCCTGATGGGGAATTTGGCAAGGATATTCGTAGGATAAACCTTGGATATGCCTGGTAATAATAGAATTAGGTTTTAAAATACGGAGGGAAATAGAATGACACCAAATAAAGAGGATTATTTAGCTGCAATCTATAAGCTCGGTGGCTTAGAGGAGTTGGTGAATAACAAACAGATTTCGGAAATGCTTCAGATTGCGCCTGCATCGGTAACAGAAATGCTTGGAAAGCTGAAGCGGGAGGGTCTGATCATATATGAGCCCTACAAGGGTTCACGCTTGACAGAGGAGGGTGTCCGTGCTGCTATAACTCTCGTGCGGGGACATCGCCTCTGGGAAGTATTTTTAATGAGGCACCTGGGATATTCCTGGAGTGAGGCTCATGAGGATGCAGAGCTTTTAGAGCATATTACTCCCTCCCGGTTAACCGCTCGGTTGGATCAGTTTCTGAATTATCCCGCCTATTGTCCTCACGGGAGTGCGATTCCGCTTCCCGATGGGCAGATCAATCGTATTCCGATGCAGCCTCTGAGCCAACTTCCAATTGGTGCAACCTCCCGTATCCGTCGTGTGACAGAAGAGAAGGAGCTGTTGGATTATCTTCAGGAGACAGGCCTTGCAATCGGAGACTCAGTTCATGTTGTCAAGGCTGCTGCATACGAAGGGCCGCTAACACTGAATCTGGATGGCAAGCGTGTTCAAGTAAGTCATAAGGCTGCTTGTCAAATCTATGTAGATCAGAAAGAAGGATTTTAGTTTCTATATTTAATAATCTTTCCCTTTATTGACTCCCGTAAGGGTGTCTTTTTTATACAGGGTAGGAGGAGTCTATTTTATTTTTAAGAAAGTAGTACGAAGAGCCAATTAACCTGGAGAGCAGGAAAAAGCTGATGTTAGTTCCTTCTCTTAGCTGCAGGTCAAGATTGGTGGCTCAGGAGAGTATTATTGTACTAATTGCAAAGAAGGAAGAAAGAGCAGTAATAAAAGAATTGAGTTTTTTAATTCTTTATGTTACTATCATTTTGACAAAGAAGTTTATTTGGCATCGGACCCAAGAACGAATGAGAAGGAAAGCCAGAGTGTTATGTTTTGGTTTGTTCGAGTAGGTGGTAAGGGAAAGATGAGCAATATATGAGGAATAAAAGCACTATTTATGTGTTGCAGAGGTAGTGTATTTATAGTATTTATAATATACAATGTTATACGAGTAGATTAATGTGAAAAAGGGGTTAAAGAACTTGGTTACTCTAAAAGAATTAGCGAGGATGTGCAATGTTTCAACATCCACAATATCAAATATACTGAACGGCAAGCCGAAGGTAAGTGAAGAAACCAGGCAGAGAGTAATGGAGGTGGTTAGGCAGACCGGTTACCAGCCTAATTATTTTGCCCAGGGTATGCGGATGCAAAAGACAAGAACGATAGGTATCATTGTTGAGGACTTGAATGAATTCAGTACCACACCGATGGTAGAAGCGACCATGGCATATTGTGAGGATAAAAACTACCGCACAATTCTATTGAATATGCGTCTTTATGATAAGTGGCAGGATACATGGTACGATGATGAGAACAAATTACAGTCAGTCTTACAGCCTACCATCCGCGAGTTGTTATCCTATAAGGTGGATGGAATAATGTATATCGCCGGCCATTGCCGTGTGGTTAATTGTTTTCCGGAGCATTTTGACATTCCGGCTATTGTAGTATATGCCATCTCCAAAGCACCAGGATTTCCATCCGTTGTCCTTGATGATGAAAAGGGTGGATATGATATGACAAAATATCTGATCGGGATGGGACATCGGAAAATTGGTCTGATTGCAGGCGCCGAGGAAAATCTTCATACGCAAAAACGAAGCTTGGGCTACCAACGGGTTTTGTTCGAGGAACAGATATTATACAATCCTGATCTGATTATATATGGTGATTGGACCAGACAGTCCGGATATGAGGGAGCTAAGAAGCTGATAGAAGAAGGAGTAACTGCGATTTTTTGTATGAATGATACAATGGCAGCCGGAGCCTATGACTATCTCTATGAGCATGATATCAAGATAGGGCAGGACGTCTCAGTGGTTGGTTATGATAACAAAGAAATATCCGAATATCTGAGACCCAAGCTCACAACAAATGATCTTAGACTTC
>JAEYXC010000229.1 GCA_023428655.1 Bacillota bacterium
GCTGACTGTTACTAATAGGTCGAGGGCTTGACCTAAAAATGGTTTGTTATTCGTGGCAACACGATTTGGATGAATTATCGTTTTCTAGTGTAGGATTTAGTCAATATGTTAAATCAAGCAGAAGAACCTATGTTTTTCTGTTTTTTTTTGTTATAAAGATGGATATATGTCTATGCTAACTGTAATTAACAGAGCATGATAGAAATACGTAAATGATTCATGTTATATTTATTAACTTAGCTCAAAGCAGAAATGCTTTGGGCTTTTTATATATAAAAATCAATCTTTAAAAATATGTATTAATATATTATGATATAAGTATTAAAAATTGACAGAATATACCTAATGTACTAATATGGATGAATAATATAGTATTGGAAGGATTATAAATTGAATATGCTTCATATAAGAAGTTGATCTCTGGAGTGAAACGGTATTATGTCTAAACTCATAACCACAGGAAGACTGATTTGCAGAATGGCATCATCTTACGAATTATTTATTATCATCTTATAACGTGAGAGTGAGGGATAGAAAATGAAAGATAAACTAAAAATCTATGGTCCGATTATTCTATCGGCATTGCTGTTCTATATGATGATAGATACACCACATAGTAGGGCATTGGGTGATATTGTACTAGAGACACTGGGACTAGAAGCATGGACCAATGGTAATCAGGGGATACATTTAACAGTTGTATATTTTGCTGTCCTATTTTTTTTGGTTATCTTTGCATCAAGGTTTATTCCAGTTGATTGTGACATTAGTAAAAAGCGTAGGATCTTCGTCTTTGTTGGTACAGTGCTTGTAATATACCTCGCTCACAGCACAATAATACATGATAGGATGGAACAATTGGAAGGACTGCAATCGATGGTAATTGCCCCATCGGGAGGCAGTTATGAATATAAAATTGCAGAGGGCGAGGTAGAGGAGTTTCTTTGCGAAGTGGAATTAAGGAATTATTCAGAAGAGGCAAGACAGTTTACTATTATCGATATCAATGACAGCGCAACAGATTTTCAATTATATGATAAGCAAGGAGCACCGGTACAGTTTGTAATCCCCGGAAAGGAGACTAGAAAATATAGAATAAATCATAACGATTATATACTTAAACATCTGGATTTAGAAGGACGTCAGCCGATTGCGGGGAAGGGAACGATTGACAAAATATTACTTCAGGATAGTCAAGGTAATAAAGTCACCATAACCAAATTAAATCATAGAAGGAAAGGCAAGTAAATCATGCTGGTACCACATCTGCATCTAAATGGTCACTGTAGAGAAGCTATGACTCTATATGAGAAAGAGGACAGTATTACCATTGATGAACTACAAGAAACATTTTATAGTCCTTGTGTAGTCGGCTTTCTTGATAGATTTGGGGTCAGATGGGGGTTTATGGTCTAGGTTCTATCATAATTATTATCATCATAATTTTTGCGAGTGATCTAATGGGGAGGGCTTATGATAACAACTAGTAATAGTAGGATTGATTTTTATTCATCGCTAGATGATATTGGGTTGAAGGAACTAATTTGCACAAATCAATCAGTTTTGATAAAGATTAATTTATCTAGACCTCCTGTACCCGGGCATCCAAGAACAGATGCAGATATACTTTCGAAGGTAATACAATACATTTACTCTAGAGGTGGCACCTGCGCCTTAGCGGAAGGCTCCCATGGATATCTTGGTAAGAATTTAGCGGAGATTGGACTATCGGAGGTAATTGCTAGATTTCATGTAAAGGTAATTGATGTAGACATGGAAGAAGCTGATAAAATTATAATGAACGGAGAAGAACATTATATTCCAAAATGTTTTAAACAATATGGAATTCGAATTGCAATGCCTGCGGCATCAAAGCGACCTGGAATGATATTTTCAAATAATGTAAAGCTTTTTGTTGGTGCCGTACCAAGAAGAATGTATCAAATTAATAACGAAATTGTAGATTGGAGACCACGGGTACATATCGATTTGCATCATTCCGTTGCTAACATATATCGGGCCATTCAAGCATACGCGCCCTTTCATTATTATATCAACGGTGGTTTAGCCATGTCAGAGGAGATGGGGGAGTTCCCTTTAAAGGACATTTTAATCGGAGATGACGGAGTGGAGCTTGACGATTATGTTCTGAAAAATTTCTTTAAGAGTGTGGAACCGCCGGTGTATCTATTACAGCTGCAGGAGGAACGCAGCAATAAGGGTCTGAACAGGGTTAAGTAATCATGATAAATTACGATAAATCACAATATGTCACAATAAACCACGATAAATTAGAATAGTATGGAGGGTCCCTATGGCACATATTTTTAGAAAACAAGATATCAGCTTTCAATTAAAGAATTCACCGATCCCAGAGTTTGCATGGCATACGAGTCCTAAACTGGCTGAACTGGTACAAGCGAAACATCTACATTTTGATATTAGGCAGCTGGGTCCGGGAAAGTATTCCTTCCCCTATCATTTCCATCGAAATGCGGAGGAATTATTTGTTATTATGAGTGGAAAAGTAATGCTGCGTACCCAAGAAGGTGTTCAGGAGTTGGTCTGTGGAGACGTAGTTTTCTTTGAAATGGGGCCAAGCGGAGCACATCAGCTATATAATCATACAGAAGAAATTTGTGAATATATCGATATTCGAACAGAAGCCGGCATTGATGTATGTGAATACCCGGATTCAGGTAAGATTAATATCCCTCCATATATATTTGAAAGAAAGGACCAGGTTGACTATTTTAAAGGGGAAGAGAATGTTGAGGATGTATGGGCAGAGATTTGGAAAAAGGAATAGATTTATAAAAAGTAAGTGACTGTATTGAAAGGAGATTTTAACAATGGATGTATTAGAAGCGATTTTTACAAGAAGAAGTATTCGTAAGTTTACGGGGGACCCCATTACCGATCAGGATTTGGAGACCATCATAAGAGCAGCTTTTCAAGCTCCCTCCGCTCATAACCTGCAGCCATGGGAATTCATTATCCTAAGAGACAAAGATAATATGGCAAAAATTGCAGAGTTCCATACCTATGCAAAAATGCTTCTTCAAGCAGGTGCTTGTATTATCGTATGCGGTGATATGAAGAAGCAGACAACCACAGGCTTTTTAGTAGAGGATTGCTCAGCAGCAATTCAAAATATTCTTTTAGCAGCACATGGTATGGGGTATGGTGCAGTATGGTGTGGATTATATCCGATCCCACAGCTTACACAGGAAGTGAAGAAGGCCTGCTCTTTACCGAATGATATAGAACCAATAGGGCTGGTGGCTCTAGGTCATAAAGGGGAAGAAAAGAAAAAGGTAGACAAGTTTGATCAATCGAAGCTGCATTATGAGCGGTGGTAAAGAATGACTGATATAGTAATTGATAAGGAAACGAGCTTATGATAAATATGAATATCTCAAGAGCCAAATTAGAAGATAGGGAAAAGATAAATGAATTCTTTCAATTGGTTCTTATTGATACCTTCCACAAAAACGAAATATCGGATTTGATAGATACCTTAGAGCATGAAATCGAGGATAAACGTTGTTGTCTTGATCAGGATTTGGAAAGTGCAGGCGGCAAAAGGTATTTTCTAATTGCAAAGGATCAACAGCATATAGTAGGTAGTGTGGAGTATGGACCGGCTAATGATTTGATATTATCCTGTACCAATGGGGACCTGAAAGAAACAAAAGAAATAGGAACTGTTTTCGTACACCCACAGTATCAGAGAATGGGTATCGGCAGTCGGCTGTTTTATTCCATATTACTAGAAATGAAGAAGGCTGGACTGGAAGAATTTTGCTTAGATAGCGGATATAAGATTGCTCAGAAAATCTGGATCAACAAATTAGGCTCCCCTCAGTATCATTTAAAGGATTATTGGGGGAAGGATGCGGATCATATGATTTGGAGAAGGAATATCGATGAGGTATTAAGGGAAGCAGCGGTGTAAGTAATGAGAAAGGTTTTGATTCGTGTATTCAGATGGACTGTTGAGTGAAAGAAAGAGATGTTAAATATTGATAATTAAGGAGGAGAATTTATGAACAAAAATTGGACCAGATATTTGCTTCTGACTCTATTAATCATATTCGTATCAGCATTATGGGGATACATCGATAATCGAATTCAAGCCTCCTATTATCGTTTTGAATTTAATTATGGTTATTTGTTAATCGACTTTCTTTTGGGTGTTAGCTTAGGATTAATTCTCGGCTTCGAACACCTGATTACAGAAAAAAGAAAAC
>JAEYXC010000240.1 GCA_023428655.1 Bacillota bacterium
TGCTGGATAAAATTCAGATCGAGGACGAGGTTACGGATGAAATATGTGAGGAATGCGGCAGAAATATGGTTGTCAAATATGGACCTCATGGCAAATTCCTGGCTTGTCCGGGCTTCCCGGAATGTAAGAAGACAAAACCCTACCTGGAGAAAATCGGAGTGGCATGTCCATACTGTAACAGCGATGTGGTTGTTAGAAAGACAAAAAAGGGTAGAAAGTATTATGGCTGTGTCAATAATCCGGAATGTGAGTTTATGACCTGGCAGAAGCCTTCCTCCGAACGCTGTGAAAAATGCGGTGGCATCTTGTTGGAAAAGGGAAATAAACTGGTTTGCGAAAATGATAAGTGCGGATTTGTTAAGATGAAGGACTAATATCCGACAATGATTTTTCAAATTGTGACAAAATATATTGTTTTTTTCGAAAATACGCAAAATTAGATATAATAATTGGAAATTATATAAAAATGTGTGTCAAAATACAGAAAAGCCTATTGTTTTTAGTGATAATATGTGATAGGATTGAATAGGTAGTACAATTAGAAGGCTTTTGAAATGCAAGGGATGATATGCAATCTATTTCATAAATAGTAATTTCTTAATTGTATTGTCTTCTTCCAAAATACTTTTGAAGAGATAACATAGTGTTTTTGGAACCTGGAGGGATATATGAATACTGGGAGGACTATGTAATGAGTGTACAGTTACTGGATAAAACAAGAAAGATTAATAACCTGCTGCATAATAATAATTCGCATAAGGTTGTATTTAATGACATCTGCGTGGTTCTAAGTGAAATATTGGCATCCAATGTGTTGGTAATCAGTCGTAAGGGCAAGGTACTTGGTGTCAAGAATCGCAATGATATCATAGAAATCAAGGAATTGATTAAGGATGCAGTGGGAAGGCATATAGATGGCTTGTTAAACGAAAGACTTTTAAACATATTATCTACCAAGGAGAATGTCAATTTAAGAACTCTGGGTTTTGAGTTTGATAATGTAGACACGTATCAGGCAATCATAACTCCCATTGATATCGCAGGTGAACGCTTAGGAACACTCTTTTTATATAAGAATGGACCTCAGTACACCTTGGATGATATTATTCTGAGTGAATATGGAACTACGGTAGTTGGTCTCGAGATGATGCGTTCCGTGAACGAGGAGAATGCAGAAGAAAACCGCAAGGTTCAGATTGTAAAGTCTGCAATTAGTACCTTATCCTTCTCCGAATTAGAAGCAATTACTCACATTTTTGAGGAGCTGAAGGGCAACGAAGGCATCCTTGTGGCGAGTAAGATTGCAGATCGGGTAGGGATAACAAGATCAGTAATTGTGAATGCACTTCGCAAATTTGAGAGTGCCGGCGTCATAGAATCCCGTTCTTCAGGAATGAAGGGAACTTATATCAGGGTATTGAATGATGTGGTGTTTGAGGAACTTAAAAATTTGAATAATCAATAAAAAGGATTTTGGTATGCAAAAGGATTTGTGAGCAATAATCTCATAAGTCCTTTTTTGTTGAGCAGGGAATCTTACCCAATTTCGAACTTCGGTCTTTGGGTTTGGGAGGAATAGAAATTATTTGCTAAATCGACATATTTCTTCCACTTGCTTGGTACACATAAAACCTTTATTATACAAGGTATAGTATTATTCTACTAATTTTGCAATTATATCTTGTGTTTTTCCAAATTTTAATTATAATAATGATATACGGGAAGGAGTGCAACTATGATAGGCTCAAATGCTTTTAACTACATTAATTTATTGGATAAAGCAGCGGATGCTAGCTGGAAACGCAACGAAATTATTGCGAATAATATTGCCAATGTTGATACACCCGGGTACAAGAGAAAGGATGTTCAATTCGAATCCTATCTGATGTCTGCCCTGCTTGGTGATAATTCTCTGGACAGGAGAGTGGGTGAGGCGAATCAGAGGCCTCTGGAAGCTACCGTTTATACGGACAATTCTAATTTAAGCTATCGCTTGGATGGTAACAATGTGGATATTGATACGGAATCCGCGAACTTAGCACAGAATCAGATACGCTATTATTCTTTGATGGATTCGATGACACAGGAATTCAGTCGTTTAAAGACCGTGCTTGCCGTAAGATAGTGAGATCGAATACATAGGGTTTGGTGAATACCTGAATTTAACAGTAATTTCGGAATTAATCAAGTCGGATTACGATGGATGAGTTATCTTATATTACATCCGATAAGAATGAAAGGAGTATTAGTATGTCTTTTATGAATGGTATGAATGTAAGTGCCAGCGGAATGACGGCACAAAGACTGAGAATGGATATTATTTCGCAAAATATTGCGAATGTTAATACAACCCGTGATGAGAACGGTAATGTATATCGTCGTAAGAATGTGGTATTTGCGGAAAAGGATGTGACTCCTTTTGGGGATATTCTTATGAAGACCGCAGGAACAGCCGGTAATGGAGTTAAGGTGACGCAGATTACAGAGGATACGGAAACAGCCTTACGCAAGGTATATGACCCATCCCATCCGGATTCCGACGATGAGGGATATGTTACATATCCTAATGTCAATGTTGTACAGGAAATGACGGATATGATCGATGCAACACGCTCCTATGAAGCGAATGTTACCGCCTTCAATGCTTCAAAAAGCATGGCTTTAAAGGGTCTTGAGGTGGGTAAATAAGAAGCCTTAATTCTTAAAGTGAGTTAGGAAAAGTTTAAATTGCAGCATACTATTTTGAATGGAGATAATTATGAACATAACTTCAATCGGTAATATAGCGGATTTGAGTAAATACAATGTGGGTTCTGCGACTACTGCGAAGGAAAATCGCAATGCTTCCTTTGAAAGCTTATTCGAAGCTGCAGTGGGTATGATTAAGGAAACAAATGCGTATACAAACGAAGCAGAGGAAGCGGAGGTAGCATATGCATTGGGGCTTACGAACAGTACCCATGATTTACAGGTAGCACAGCAAAAGGCCAATATGTCATTACAATATACGGTTGCAGTCCGTAATGCAGTATTAGATGCTTACAAAGAGATTATGAACCTACAATTCTAGTAGGAATTTGGTAAATACAAACTAAGGAGCATAAGGTAATGGCAGAAAGATTGAAACAAATACCAGGACATTTACTTGAACTTTGGAATAAATATACCAGCAAGCAGAAGACAATTATTATCAGTGTTTTCTGCGTCATTGTATTTGCGTTTGCATTACTGATCTTCTTAATGCAGAGGGTGGAATACGAGGTACTTACGATATCCGAAACAACAAAGGATGCAAGTAAAGTCATTGAGCTTCTCAAAGCAGAGGATATTGCCTATAAGCTTGGTGAGGATCAATTGACGATTTCTGTAGATGTAAAGAGTTATTCTGATGCAATTTTACTCTTAGCCAGCAACGATATGCCGTCCACCGGCTTGACCGTTGATGAGCTTCTAAGTAATAGTCTTAGTACTACAAATAGCGATCGAACTCTCAAGTTAAATCTCTACTTGCAGAATCAAT
>JAEYXC010000402.1 GCA_023428655.1 Bacillota bacterium
GCCTATATCACCTTCTGCAATCATCCTTATCTGCTACTCTTCTATACTGTATTTACAGATATTGATTATAATTGATTACGAGGTCTTAAGTAATAGATATGAAAATCAATGAAGAAAATAGAGGGACTAAAGGATAGTTATTGACATGATTTATCAATAGTAACCTTAGGGAAACTATAGCACATTATTGTGCCTACTTTACATGATTTCGCTACTGCTATAAAATATGCTTAAAAATGGATTAATTCAAGTCTTATACTATCAGTAAAGGAGATTCGTAAAACCATCAAAAAAATTTAATAAGATATTGAAAGGAGAACACAATGGAGGATAATAAAACAATCATTGAGGGTTTGGTGGTCAAATACACAGAGTCTATTGATGCTGCTGATCCAACGCTAGCGGATCTTATCTGGTCTAAATCGCAGGAAAGCTCGTTTATACACCCCAAAGGTCACGAAAGGGGTTATGACGAAATCAGACAGTATATTTATATTGATCTATTCGGAAGCTTATTTTCAAAGCGGAAGCTTGAAGCTTATGATATCGTTGTTCATGAGTATGGTGATACGGCTGTTGTAGAATTCTATTGGAATTTTTTCGCTACGTTTGCCACCGATAATTCACCTCTTGAAACTCATGGAAGAGAAACACAGGTTTACATCAGAAATAGCCTGACAAAGTGGCAATTAGCACATGTCCATTATTCCGGAATGCCTAAGAGCAGTGAGCGGGAAGGGTTTTAATGCACAATGCGACCACCGATACCGACACGGAAAACCAAGAAATTCACTTCACCAATTGGATGGAGTAACTGCATCCCACTATCATATGCGTTCATAATTACCTTGTGGCAATGTTTTAACAGCTTATATTCTAGATACACGCCAGATAAGACCTGTAAAAGGAATTAAACGATCAAGATTATTGGGATCACTGATTCCGATATCTAAAATATACATAGAGCCATCCTCTGCAAATTTAACATCTACCGGTCTTCCAAAGCCCCCTGCGCCGGTAATATATGTTGGCAAACCGGATTTATTACTGATGAATGTAGTTACTACTCTTGTACCTCGATTAACTTTAGAAATTTTATGGCCTATACCACGATATGGTACGGATGGTCCTAAGGTTAACGGACCATGACTTCCATATTCGGCAACATAGATTTCGCCATAATCTCCGAAGCGATTGGTATAATCAAAATCAAAGCCCATAATGGAGGAATGAGGCTGAAACTCAGCATATGGCTTCGGAGGAATATTCGGAGGATTTTGGATCAGAAATTCCGGTTGAGGACCGCCCTCCGGCTTAAACCTGGGTAAAGTAACCGGTTCACCTGCAGCATAATCCGGCCATCCGTACCATACTCCCGGAGTAACGAGATGTAACTCATCCGGTGCATTGGCAATTGGTCTGCTCCCCCTAACATCATACCCTCGATTAGCAACGAACAGTCTAAAATCCCGGTCGAATTTGATAGAAAGAGGATTACGGAAGCCTATTGCTATAAGCTCAAGCCCTGTACCATCACGATTCGCTCTGAGAATACTCCCGGAGCCTTTTGCTATTCCTTTTTTGATTTCGTTTAAAGTATTAGGTATGGTATAAGGAGAAAAGGCTCCTGTATAGGTAGTTTCTCCAGAACCGCTGAGCAAATTATCCGTTAAAAAGTTCTGTCCATTTAAGACAAGATCAAAGGTTGCTTCATCATGTAGAAAGGGATGGGAGAAAAGCCACTTATTATCATTCCCAACCACACCGGAATTAGTTACAGTCCCTAAACCAAAATATATCTTCCCTTCCGGTCCGAAAGCAATATTACTGATCCCATGGTCGCCATTACACAATAACCCGGACAAGATATCTTGTCTAGCTCCGTCGGAATCTATTATTGTTATATGATCTCCATGGGATACATAGATATCTCCATCCAGATAATTGATGCCTCTTACAGGACTACTAAAATGATCAGCAACAACCTCAAAGCGTTCGTCACTTAATCTTAGCAGTTTCGGATTACCATTTGTATAGCCTGATTCTATAATATACAAGTCACCGTTATTATCAAATACCATACTTATAGGGGAATCCAATCCTTGAACATAAACCTCAATTTTGTATTCATTGGGAAGAGAAAATTCCAAGGGATTTATATATCGAACAGAATCCACAATTCCTTGGTTACATGCATTAATCATAGAATAGCCTAATTTATTATATTTCATCTGGAACTCCAAGAATCTAATTAGTTTATTATATTCATCTGATGATGAAAATCCCGTGTTATAGGTGTTTGCCACCAAAAAATCTGCTCTTCGACCCTGTTTTATCAATGCATCCCAATATAGAATATTTCAGATTACTCATAGCTTTATACATGACATACTATTGTCATGTTACCTGTGATATGCTAAGGTTGTTTCAAAGGAGTATCCAACAAATACTCCAAAAGAGAATCATACATAGTGAAGGAGTGGGAATATGAATCAAGAAATCATTCAAAAAGCAGGGGAAATCATTCGAAGGAATACTGGGGAGGCTTCTTATTGTACCTTGGCCCTTATTGATTTGGACGGCTTTCCGACGGCATCAACGATTACAGCATCAAAAGCGGACGGCATCAAATGGATTACCTTCTGTACCGGTCTTGGTGGAACACGTACCGACCGTATTACAAACAATAATCATGCCAGTCTCTGTTTTAATGCCCCCGATTATAATATCTCATTGGTTGGAACGATGGAGATCTTAACTGACCCTGAGATAAAAAGAGAAATGTGGTATGGTGGTTTAACAAATCATTTTAGTGGTCCTGAGGATCCAAATTATTGTGTACTGCGCTTTAATACAAAGCGTTACAATCTCCTGGTAGACTGGCAGGAGGCTCGAGGATCATTAGAATTATAGTTAAGTAGCTTCTGATCACATATAACAGAATTTTATAAGGGCTGTAGCGAATTCCTTCCAAAATGCTTCAATGATTATGTGAACTAGGTACTCATTCTCGCATAATAAATGAATATTGCTACAGCCCCTTACCATAAGACTTACATCTATTGTCAATCTATATCTTTAAATCCTAACTGTATTTGCATTTAACATAACGCTGTCCCTTTGATACACATCAATGGAGCAAGCTATCCTAATAACGGACTTTTCTCTCCCTTACCGAATAGGCTGAGTCGATGAAGTGCTCTGGTACATGCTATATAAAGATGCTTCTTATCCTCCTCGGAATAGTAGTTCTTCGCATCCACGTCACAGATTAGAACGGCATCAAATTCAAGCCCTTTCGATAGATATACCGGAATGACAAACACTCCCTGCAGGTCAGTACTACTCTCATTTTGTATCAAACCAATCTCCATACAATCCTTAAGAATACGGTAAATGTTATGGGAGTTTTTCTCGCTTTTACAAATTAAGCCGATGGTCCGATAGCCCTTCTCCTGACAGATTGTAATCTCCTTAACCATCAAATTCCTATAGATGTCTCCCTCGGTTGCTATAAGATACTGAGGCTCCTCCCCACTTCGATTAAAGCTTTTGATCTCCGGTCTCTGCTCGATGAATTGTAAACCAAACTCCAGTATTTCATTGGTACAACGAAAGCTTTTATCCATGGTTATGAGGGATACCTTTTTCTTATTTAATATTTTTCCGACTTGTTCATAGAAGGAGATATCTTCCTGCTTTTCAAGGGTTTGATTCATATCACCAAGAATCGTGAACTTTGAATTCGGATACAGAATCCGGAATATCTCATATTGCAGGGGATAATAGTCCTGGGCTTCATCGATGACCACCTGCTTCATATTTCTATATTCCGCCGTAGCACCAAATATCTTCAGCTTTAGATAGCACATCGCAATCGCATCATCAAAATATAGCTTGTGACTTTCTTTATTCTCCCTAGTGAAGGCTATAATCTCAGGAAGCTCCTCAGGAAGAGTAAGCTCCTTCCCTAACTCATATAGATAAGCCTCCTCCTCGAATAACTTATCATAAAGCTCCTTGATGTTAAGCTCCGTAAATCTCTGAACTACCTTCAAGATATTAGACTTCTCCGTACGACTGAGTCTCTCCTGCAC
>JAEYXC010000410.1 GCA_023428655.1 Bacillota bacterium
CCTACTCCTACTCCACCATTTTTTCCATATCTTTCAACAACTGCAAGCTTTAATATATCCTGTTCTATATCAATTTGAATTTTGTTATCCAAAACAGGAAGGGTTCTAATCTCGCAAGTATTAATAATTTGTCGATCAATTAGCTTAATTATATTAGCTTTTGTTTCATTGCTTTTTGAGGAGGATGCAATATGGAAGGAATCCTTCGTGATCGGATTTTTTAAGATAACTGTGTTTTTTATCCACTCCGGATACTCGGCAACCTTCACTTCTTCCATCAATTTTCCTTCCCTCGCTACCATTTTTCCTTCGAAGAAAACGACAGTTGGTTTCACATCTTCTAACTTCTCAACTAAAATAATATCAGCAAGTCGACCTGGTGTTATACTACCTATTTCATCTTCCAATCGAAAATGCTTTGCCGCATTAAGAGTGGCTATCTTAATGGAATCCATAGGACTGACACCTAACTCGATCGCACGGCTTACATTGTAGTTAATATGACCCTCTTCCTGAATTTCACTAGCATGTTTATCATCGGTACAGAACATCAGATTTTCATATCCAAGTCCTTTTTCTAGCACTCCCTGTATCAATTCATCAAGATTTCTTTCCGTACTTCCTTCGCGAACAAGTACTTTCATTCCTACCTGCAATCTCGATAATAATTCCTCAATATTGACACATTCGTGGTCATCTGATATTCCCGAACTAGCATATACATTTAGCTCTTGCCCCAAACGACCGATTGCATGTCCATTTACTATTTTTCTCTTACTTAAGGTATCTGCTATTTTATGTATATACTCTTCTTTTACAAATAAAATTTTAGATGGATCTAATTCTCCTAAACTGATACTTTCTTCCCAACCCATGATTTCTTCTACTTCTTTTGCACCCAGAATAGCGCCTGTAGTTTCTAAGCCCGGAGCGGTTGGAACTCTTGATGACACCTCAATTAACATACGGTATGGCAAACGATTAATTGATTGTAACATCGCTTTTAAACCCTCTTCACCAGCTACATTAGCGATTTCCATTAAATCTGCACATAATGTTGTGGTTCCATGGGGAACTACAACACTAGCTAATGCTTCCGGAGAAAGCATCGTAGATTCAAAATGCATATGAGTATCAATAAGCCCCGGAAGTGCATATTGTCCCTTTCCGTCGATTTCTTCTTTTGCTTCAAGCTTAGCATCTGGATGAATGGATATAATGCGCTTTTCTTTAATATAAATATCAGTTGAATAAATCTCTCCTGAGAAAACATTTACCAGCTTAACGTTTTTTATCTTTAAATCACAGGGATATTTCCCTAATCCGGTTTCAATTGTATTTTTTATCTCTTCAAATGTTCTCATGAATGTCCTCCTTCTATAGTATAATGTCCAGTACAAGATAAATTACAAAGATGGCTGTTAATACCCATACTGTCCCAGTAATTTTCTTTGCTTTTCCAGCGGCAACTTGTCCAAGTGTATATCCTAATAAACCAAACAATATACCATATGCAATATTATAGGAGAACGGCATAAATGCTACTGTTAAAAATACTGGCAGAGCAATTGATAAATCACCTAATTCCATTTGACATAAAGGCTCAATCATAAATATTCCTACCATAATTAATGCAGGCGCTGTTGCAATGGACGGAATCATTAAGAAAATCGGAGAAAAGAATAGGGTGAGTACGAACAATAATCCTGTGACACAGGCAGTCATACCAGTTCTACCACCTTCTGCAATTCCTGTTGTACTTTCCGCTCCATAAATCGTAACTGTATTAGTACCCAAGATTGCTCCAACTGCTGCACCTCCGGCAGAAACAAATAATGCTTTACCTGCGGAAGGAACATTACCATCTTTATCAACTAATTTCGCTTTTTCAGCTACTCCTAATAAAACCCCAATACTATCAAACAAATCAACAAATAGGAAACTGATAATCGCAAAAATAACTCCTAAAACAACAACTGGTGCACCGGTAAACATTCCTTTGATAGAAAGCTGACCAAAGGTGGGTGCCATAGCTGTAACCGGATTATCAAAAAGAATTAATTGTTTTGGCAGCTGTGCATAAGTGGAACCTGTGACTGGATCTTTCACAAAAAGTGCTATCACTGTCATAACTAAAATACCAATTAAAATACCACCCTTTACCCTTTTAATAGCAAGAACTGCAGTTAAGGCCAAACCAAACAAAGCGATAAGCACTCCTGGATTGGATAAATCGCCTAAGGTTAATAATGTATCCTTTGATGCTTGGATGATACCTGCTTGTTGAAAACCAGTAAAAGCGATGAAAAATCCTATTCCGGCACCAACTGATTTCTTAATACAGTCGGGCATTGCATCTACAATCTTCTGCTGCACCCTGAATATACTTAATAGCATAAATACGGTACCTGAAATAAATACACAAGCCAACGCATTTTGCCAGGACAAGCCTAAGGTATTAACTACGTAATAAGCAAAATAAGCATTCAGACCCATGGCCGGTGCCAGTGCAAAGGGTAGATTAGCCCATACCCCAATCCATATACACGCTATGGCAGATGCTAAAGCAGTAGCCCAAAATACTGCTTTTGTGTCCATCCCAGCTGCAGATAGAATTGCCGGATTAACTGCAACAATATAAACACATGTCAAAAATGTAGTTAACCCCGCTAAAACTTCGGTCTTTGGATTGGTTCCTCTTTCCTTCAAATGAAAAATCTTCTCCAAAAAATTGTCTTGCGATACACCTTCCCGTTTCATACACTTCCTCCTTTAATTGGATAAGGTAATATGGTATTACCTTTATACTGTTTATAAAAAATAGATTCCTATTGAAATATAAGAATCTATTAATTATCGAAAACATTTTTGATTCTCATCAAATTAAAATTTATAAAATTTGTATTATAGAATTCGGTATCGGACACAATTGGTAGATTATCCTGATCATAGTTAATACCATGAAAAACAAGAACGGAATCACATTCCATGTATTTGGCACTAGCGCTAAAATCTGCCATTCTCTTTTTTGTCATGCTTTTAATTTCAATTTTATCTCTGGTAACAATTCTCCCACCTTTATTACGTATTATGTCAAAGGTAGATTGTTCTAGGCTGTTTTGAAGTTCAATCTCATCTTTAAATAAATCCTTAGAAAACCGATCAATACTAATAATGGCTGGATGGTCATCAGCAAAATATACTTTTTCAATGATATAGATTGGATTACCCACTTTGATCTGTAATATGCCTGCTTGTGTCTCATCAGCAGGTATAATTTCGAAGCGAGTTATTTCAAAACGGGATTTATAACCACTTTCCTCAATCAGTTTACTAAACTCCATTCCCGGAGTAAGGTTAACCTGTATTTGAAGGGCTACCGGATTAATGAAAGTTCCCTTTCCATGCATTCTAAATATAATTCCTTCTTGCTCAAGATCATCAAGAGCACGGCGAATTGTCACCCTGCTTACAGACAATTTTTGTGCAAGCTCATTCTCAGATGGTAATTTTACACCATTATTTGAATCCATGTCTTTAATAAAGGTATATAAAAATTGCTTCACGTGATCACTTAAGTTGGCTTTGTTCATAGGAATAAATTCCATTTTATATTGCTCCTTCTCAAAGGTAATACCTTAATACTATATTACTACGTTATTAACGTCATGACAATGTACAGAATATAACTATAATTGCTTTCTTCTTTGGTGAATATCACTAATTTTTACGGGAACAACATTCATTTTCTTATAATTTAGGAAGATAATAGCAGCAAATATTGTCAATTGTTATATGTCATAACAGAAAGCTTCCATCGATTATAGTTGTCTTGTTTGAACAGAATCAACCTCTTGAGTATGTTTTCAGAATGTTTATCATAACTGGCTTCGTTATTCACGACTCCATCTTTTGAATCTCTTATACAAAAACATAGGGGTATTCTATGATTTTCTGTTGTTTACGATTAACAGATCTTATAATAAATAAAGTTCACGATTGGACTCGTGAACTTTATTTATTACTTTGCTGGTCTCATTAAAAAGAAATTCCTTTAAACTGCAACTTCAATTTTTTCTTTAAATTCATGAGTCTGATAATCATCTACACGAAAGCTATCAACTGTAAATTGATAAAAGTCTTGAATCGTCTTATCAATAGTAACTACAGGTGCAGCCATTGGTTCTCTTTCAATTAATTTTTTCACGAAGGGAATATGTCTATCATAGATATGAGCATCTGCAATAACATGGATAAATTCACCGACTTCAAACC
>JAEYXC010000445.1 GCA_023428655.1 Bacillota bacterium
CCTCCATTCCATTTTTATTGACTTTGTTGTCACTTCCCCCCGGAAATCGGAAAATAGAAGGCTTGTATCCAGTAGTATCATATAACAATTCCCATAGTTTTGTAAAGTCCTTCGCGAAATCTTCTACTGAATTGTAGATTTCAGAATATCGGTGAGAATAGGAATGCATTCCCAGGCTGTGTCCTTCATCCACAATTCTTTGATAAAGCTTCTTCGAACGACTATCCGTCTTACCTACAACAAAGAAGGTAGCCTTAACCTGATACTCTGCTAGAATATCGAGTATCTCGTCCGTGTAAATACTTGGACCGTCATCAAAGGTCAGATATACCTTCTTATCTTGATATATCCCAACCCCTTCATCGGTTATCTCCGAGGCTGGCTCCTTTGTTTTGTCCACGGTATTCTCCTCCGGTTGCGACAGCTCCTCATCCTGAGCTACTACCTCTTCACCACTTTTAACCTCTTCTTCCGCTTGATCCTTCTTGGCAGGTTCTACTGTCAAGTCGGAATGTGTTGCTTTGTTTGGGTCTTTATTTGTGTCCGTTATTGCATCTTCATAGGAAGCATCGACCTCGGTGCCTTCCTTCTCAGCCGCTAGGGCGTAGCCATCCACTCCTTGGCTATTGTAGCTTGAGCTGTATTGACCATGTGAACGAAGCAAATCATTCACCTGATTCTGTAGCCTGTTCACCTGAAAGCCCAAAATAATACAGCAAATTGTCGGTAATATTAGAAGGGTAATGACAAGTATAACAATTGCTGTTTTTATATGATTTACTCTTTTTCTTCTATCTTTACAACTTACGTTGTCCGTTTCGTTATTTAAGTAATTACTATTATCATGTCCCGGCAAAACCTCACCCCTATACGATCTAATTTCTCTAAAATATTCTAACACATCTTGAATGGAAAAAAAACTGATTTTCTAAAAATAGATAAAAAGTAATGGCTACGGATAACGCAAACGATTATTTTAAGGATTCCGCCGAATTGAGTATTGGTGTACTATAAAGAAACAATACATCCTGATCCTCAAAGGTGATGTATTCAGAAATCAACTGACTAGCCATATAACGGATGTCAATCAGAGTGATTTTCGAATACCCTTCAATTAGTAATGGTACTAGACTGCTTCCAAAGGAATCTCGAAAAACAACCAGCTCTTTGTCAGTCTCTGCCTTCGGATTATCAATTACCAGCATTGCACTCGCACCGGATAGATACAAATCATAGGGATCTCTTCCACTGAGTTTGTCCGTATCATATACCGGACCAGTTTGGTTCGTTTCCATATTATACACACTACTGCTTTGAATACTGGAATTAACCAGGTATTTTATGGTATCCGGCTTAATTGGTAATGCGGACTGTCCGTAATAAACCCCGTAAAAGGGAAGCTTAGGCTCAATGATATCATATTGGAAGGAAAGCTGGTCCAGGCATCCCAAAGAAGCACCAATCCTCTCGGCCACCTTAATGAGATTTTCCTGCTTCCAATGAATATCGCTATGATAATAATCCTCCACCTCCAGTAGCTCGAAGATATCAATATACTCAGCATACTCCGTATTACTCTGGATCAACTCAAGCATACGTTGATAGTCCATAGAAGGATAGCCATATTGATCTGCCAGAAAATATCCTTTATCCGGAATCACGGATAGAAAGATTCGGCTATCACTATTCTTCAAAAGGGAATCATAAATAGAACGGAATTTATCCAGTGCCAATCGTACGGAAGCCTCTCGTAAAGGATATTCCAGCTTTGCTGCATAACCGTTTTCAATATAAATATCATTATTATCCTTATTTGCAAGCACATAAAAGCTGGTAATTGCTTTCAGCCTTCGAAAGAGAAAACGCTCCGGAAATTGATCCTGTGCATAGGGTTCAAAATCCTCCATGAATTTACCAGAGAGGATCGATTGAAGCTCAGGCTTTGGAAATTGTGCCAGCTTTCTTCTCTCACTGATTGAGATCTGTGTTGGTGTCTTAACCCAACACAATAAGGCTAATCCTAGCCAAAAGATACCTACAAATATCACAAATATGGTACCTCTACTGATCTTTTTCATATTCCTTCCTCCTGTTATACTCTTAAAAACGGAAATACAGAAATGGATTATAGGAGCCATCCACCAAATATCCTGTAATGATAAAAAGCAATAGTACACAAGCGATCGGTCCTAAATATACAAGAGCCCTATCACCCCATTTTGTAGCTCGCAGACGATCGATCCCGCTTTTCATCAAAGGTGTACTGCCGAGAATAGCAAATAGCAGTATCATTTTATAGCTATTAAGATAATATAAGGTTTGCGTTCCAAGAAGCGGTATATCTCCAAAACCAAGCATCGCTTTGATGGAATGAAGCGCAGAGCTTAGATTGGGTGCGTCAAAGAGTACAAAGCTAAGGATAACAAAAAACAGAACATAGATATGGGAAATCACCTTGGGAAGCTTAGCGAGTAGATCGGAAAGCCATATTTTCTCGATGATGAGCAATATTGCAAACATCAGCCCCCACAGAATGAAATTCCAGGCCGCTCCATGCCAGAACCCGGTCAACATCCAGACGACGAGGATATTCCTTATCCAGCGCCCTTTACTCACACGGTTGCCTCCCAAAGGGATATAGACATAGTCTCGAAACCATGACCCAAGTGAAATATGCCATCTACGCCAGAATTCCGTAATGCTTTTTGAAATATACGGGTAGTTGAAATTCTCCATGAAATGAAAGCCTAGTATGCTACCCAGTCCGATTGCCATATCACTGTATCCGGAAAAATCATAATAGATTTGAAGGGTAAATGCGATAGCATAAATCCAATAGAATAGAACAGTTTTCTCATTACTATCCGAAAATATGGAGCATAACAAACCGAGTGAATTAGCCAAAATCACCTTTTTCGACAGTCCTATCATAAACCGTCGTATTCCATAGCTCACCGCTTCCATATTGTACTCTCTCGCTTCGAGCCGTTCTGCAATGTCTGTATATCGTACGATCGGGCCAGCAATCAGCTGAGGAAACAGGGCAAGATATGTCGCCAAGTGTAAAATATTCTTCTGAACCTTTGTATCTCCTCGATAAACATCGATCGTATAGCTTATAATCTGGAATGTGTAAAAGCTAATGCCGATGGGAAGTGCTATCTTGAGCAATGGCAAGGATAGCCCGCCAAGAGAATTCAAGTTAGAAATAAAGAAATTGGAATATTTAAAATAACCGAGTAAGGCCAAGGATATAGAAATTGCTAAAACTAAGTATCCCTTGCACTTCTTTTCCTTATTAACGTTACGATTTTTATCAATCAACAACCCGGCAATATAATGGACTACAATCGAAAGCAGCATCAAAAAAATCAACTTCGGCTCACTCCATCCGTAAAACAGGAGTGATGCAAGAAGCAGAACCGGATTTTTATATTTCTTTGATACTGCAAAATAAATCAATAAAGTAATCGGCAGAAAATAATAAAGGAATGTGATACTGGAAAATAGCATAACAGCCTCCTAAGTAGAAACCTGTTCTCCTCAGTGATTTATCACCGATGAGAACAGGTTTATTATTCATGACAATAGAAAGTTCGCGAAGCGTGCTTTCTATCGTTTGCGCGAAAGCAAAGGTGAACAATGTGAACAAACTCGGTTTGTTCACATTGAGCAAGCTTGCTTGCATATATGCGAACGCGCACGCGAACCGGAAGATGCTCGCATAGCGTGCTACTTCCGGTTGCAACAAGGACATTTTTATATAATTATTTCTCAAGTAATATATCCAGCTCTGCTTGGCGAACCTCCTGGAATGCATCTACAATATCCTGTGATGTAAGGGCATCTTCGAAGGTGGAGGATACCATAATCAACATAACCACATCCCCCTGAGCTACAACCTTTAAATCATCCGCCTCAACACAGATCCACTTTCTCTGATCGATGCCCTGTAGCATTTCATTGGCTACCGTCTCGGCATCCTCTTGCTGGTTTAATTTTACAAGCACTAGCGAATAGGCCTGAGATCCCATCATGGGCTCAGAAACGGCTACCTCTTTTATCTTTGATGAGTCTGAAAGTCCGGTAAAATACTTGACTGAGTCCGGATCATTTAAATCTACCGGCGCGTCTCCAACCATAAACTCTGGACTCTTAATCTCATATATTTTCTCTATTATTGATTGAAGCTCGCCCGAGGTACTCTCCGATGCATCATTATTCTCAACGGAAGTCTCCTGTTCGACGTTCTCCTGCACTGTATCCTGTTGCTCTGTGTCTTGTTGCTCTGTGTCTTGTTGCTCCGTGTTCGTATCTGTCTGCTCTGTGTCGGCTGTGTTTTCATTCACTGAACTATCCGTGGAAGGAGCATCCCCCTTCTTACATGCGGTAAATCCTCCGACAATAATAACAATAATAAGTAAAAATAGTTTTCCGTATTTCATTTTTTGCCTCCTGTTTAGTATATTATTTTTACCCTTATTAGACGAGCTCTTTAAAAAAAGGTTCCATAATATTTAACTGTTAATATACGGTATTCGTTTATATGATTTCCATTTTTTTAAGATACATCCCTGTCTCATAAAATGTTTGTCACATATTTCCCTATTTATTGACACAGTCATTGAACACAAAAAAAGCAATAAATTTTGGTTTCACTTTCCAACCGCCTATATCCAAAAATAGCATGAACACAAACAACACAAAGAAGGCTATTGGTCCAGTACGGGAGCATGATTCAAAAAATCACACCCCTTAACTTGACCAATAGCCGAAACATCATAGGGATTTATAAGAATTAACCGTTTCCATCTATTTTACTAAATCAATTTGATACGAAGAGCTTTGTTTCTGTATAATAGACCTCTTCTTATATGGTTTCCCCTTTTACCAAAAGATAATCTAATAGTATCTCCGTTTGAGTACTTTTCCCATTGATTAGGTCAAAAAGCAGATTCACTGCTTTTATAGCAATTTTTTCAACTGAATTATCTATTGTTGTCAGTCTTGGTGTAACATAGTCTAAAACATCAATATTATCAAAGCCCATAATGCCATAATCCTTTGGTGCTCTTTTCCCAAGTGACCTTAAATACTTCATAAGTTCCAAAGCAAACATATCACCGGAGCAAAAAAAAGCAGTTTTCACTCCATCTACTAACTGATTTGCACAAGAGCTTAAATAGTCTAATTGTTCGATTACAACTGCCTCAACTTGCGTTGAAGACATCATTGCTTCTTTAAAGCCCTTTTCTCTTTCTTCATGAACATAAATATTCTCTTTTCCACGGTCAAATAATGGTGGACAGACAAATACAGCCTTTTGATATCCCCTTGTGATAATCTGTACCGATGCTTCTCTGGCTGCCTCTCGTTCATTGATCCCAACAAAAGGAATGTCTTCCTCAATTTTATTATCGATGGTTACGATCGGAGTATTTAAGCTATGTAGATACTTTTTATAATCTACTCCTTGGTTAACAGAGGATAGAATAATTCCTTCCACATGATAATCCACTAGTCTTGCAATCTGCTCTTTTTCTATGGCTGGGTTGTTCTCATGTAGTGTGATGTTAACGAAATATCCCTGTTTTCTTGCCTCTACTTCGATTGCACTTAACATCTGCGCGAAATATCGATTATTGACATCCAGTACTACCACACCAATGTTATAGGTCTGTCCTTTGACAAGTCCTCTTGCTAATAAATCCGGTCGATAATCATATTCTTTTGCTGTTTGTAATATAAAATCCTTGGTCTCAGGATTAATCCTTCCAGTATCCGATAGCGCACGATGTACTGTCGTACGTGATACTCCACATATCTTAGCAAGGTCCTTTGTCGTTATGCCCATAATAGACAAATCTCCTTTATACCGTTTCTTACTACTATACCATAAAAATCACAAATATTAATACATAAAATTTCTATTTCAACTAAATTCTACCACTTATTTGACTTGAATGCGAATCATATTGAAGGAAAGTGGTTGAAGCCTTGCTTCTATGGATCCCTCGACCACTTTAGAATCCTCTACTTGATATGGCTTAACTTCATTATGATTCTTGAAATTAGAGGCCTTCTTATCCGTATGACTTATTGCAAGATGTTCCTTCATACACTCTACTTGGAATTCCTGAAGCATTAAGTGTAAATCAACACTCTCTTCTTCGCTTCGGTTCACCGCAAAAATAACCAGCTCATTTTCCTTATCATTGAATACAACCACTTCGTCCACGTAAGGTACATTCTCAAATCCCTCACAGGAATAAGCCTGACATTGTAATAAATCCTTCATTACAATACCATTTCCATAATGCGCCATCCACGAGAATGGATAGAATATAGGTTGTACCCAAACCTCTCCACCTTTATTCGTCATAATGGCTGCACTGATATTAGTCAATAAAGACTGACACGCTATTTTTATTCGATCGGCATGCTTGATAAAGTTCATCATCATACTGGAGAACAGTAAGCAGTCCTCCATGGTATAAATCTGTTCACTTAGATGGGGTGCAATCTGCCAAGGTTTCTCATCCACTTGAGCGGCTACTTCTTTATCCGGAATGGACCATACACCCCACTCATCAAAGCTAATATCAAGAACCTTTTTAGAACGCTTCTTTGCTTTTACAACATCACATGCTGCAATGACTGTATTAATATAGTTTTCCATATCAATGGATTGAGCAAGAAAATATTTGGTACCCTTTTCTTGATTCCCGTAATACTGATGAAGTGATATATAATCTACATAATCATAAGTGTATCCTAAGGTAATCAGTTCCCAGTCCGGATAAGTTATCATGTCAGATTTACTGCTCCCGCAAGACACCAATTTGATTTCCGAATCTACCTGCTTCATCGCTTTTGCTGTCTCTTGTGCCAATCTTCCATATTCATCGGCTAACTTATGCCCGATCTGCCAATCGCCGTCCATTTCATTGCCAAGACACCATGTTTTGATTTGATATGGCTGCTCTGCTCCATGTTTTCGCCTTAAATCACTATAATAAGTTCCTTCTTTTATGTTACAGTACTCAACTAATGATACTGCATTCTCTATTCCTTTTGTTCCTAGATTTACTGCAAAAATAGGCTCTATGTCTGCTTTTTTTGCCCACTTCATAAATTCATTGGTTCCGAATTCGTTGGTTTCGATTGATCTCCATGCAATTTCCAAACGCTTAGGACGATCTTGTGCCGGTCCAACTCCATCCCTCCAATCGTAGCATGAAACAAAATTTCCCCCAGGATAACGAATGCCTGTTACCCCCATTTCCTTAACCTTCTCAAGCACATCCCCACGAAAACCATCTTCATCCGCTGTTGGATGCCCTGGTTCATAGATTCCGGAATATACAACTCTTCCCATATGCTCTACAAAAGAACTATATATTCGCCTATCAATTCTAGCCTTTACATAAGCTTTATTTACAATGATATCCGCCTTCATGTATAACCTCCATATAATTATTCTTTTGTGCCTGCAGTTGCTATTCCTTCTACAAAATATTTCTGACAAGCTATGTATAACACCAATAAGGGGGTAAGTGAAATCATAGTTGCAGCTAATGTAGGGCCGTATTTAATCACTTTATTACCTACCAATATGGCTAGTCCTGCAGATAATGTCCTCTTATCCGGTGAACTAGTGAGCATCAATGGATAAAGAAGATCATTCCAGTTGTTCATAAAATGGAATATTGCAAGACTAAAGAGTGCCGGTTTGCATAGTGGTAGCATTAAGTAACGGTATATGCGAAATTCTCCCATTCCATCCATTCGTCCAGACTCCTCTAAGGATTTTGGAAGTCCTACAAAGAAAGATCTCATCATATAGATGCCAAAAGCGCTGGTTGCTCTAGGAAGTATCAATCCAAGATATGTATCCAATAGTTTCAATTTATATATCTCAATATAAAGCGGTGTCATAATGATCTGAAATGGAACCATCATAGTTAAGAGGATGATGGAAAACAACAGCTTTGACCCTTTAAAATTCATTCTTGCAAATGCGTAGCCTGCCATCGAATCGAACATTACACTAATTAATGTAACACCACCTGCAAATATGACTGTACTTTTTGTCATATCAAAAATCGGAATACTTTTCGCTACATAGAGATATTGTGATATGGTCCATTCCTTGGGGAAAAATAAGGGTGGATACGATATTACATCCGAATCTGTTTTGAAGGAGGAAACAAATAACCAGATAATAGGTACTAATACTAAAATAACCATACCAGTGGTGATAATAAAACCAATGACACTACCGAGTGTGATTTTTTTCTTATTCACTTGCTTCCTCTCCTTTCTCCAGAACATATCTTCTGAGTATAAATGTTATCGTAGCGATGATCACGAAAAGATATACAGAAATTGAAGAGGCATATCCCAGTTCATATGGAGCAGTCTGAAAACCTCGATCATATATGTACTGTACTAGAGTCTCAGTCTTATTCAAAGGCCCACCCTGTGTCATTACATATGCTTGATCAAACATTTGTATTGCACTAATTGTTGTAGTTACAATACAAAAACTAATGGTTGGCCATATGCTAGGAATCGTAATACATGCAAACTTCTTAAAAATATTGGCTCCATCCATATCTGCTGCCTCATATAAGGAAGCTGGTACATTAAGAATCGCTGCTGTGATCAACGTTAATGTATAGCCGAAGCCTTTCCATGCACTAACCGCGATAATGGTAGGCATTGCAAGCTTAGGATCCTTGAGAAATGATATACTCTCAACTCCCATTTGCCGTAATAGATAAGGAAGTATTCCTAGATTTGGATCCAGGAGCATTGACCAGACAATACCGATCGCTGTCATAGA
>JAEYXC010000447.1 GCA_023428655.1 Bacillota bacterium
AAAAAGAATGGAAAGGAAGCGATACTTAAGTTTTCCAAATGGACTCTTTCCGAGGATATGGTCGCAGAACACAAATATGGTAAGCTTAGCTTTAAGGAATATATCAAAAGCTGTTATCAATAGGAGGGAACTACTATGACATTTTTAGATACTTTGAACCTTGCCTTTCCATCCATGATATGGGTGTTGGCACTTGTATGCGGAGCCCTTTCTGCAATCGGTTTCTATAAATTTGTATACTTTCTGTCCATCGGCTATGGACTTTCGATCAGTGGAGTGGGTATTGCCCTAATCATAATGTTTCGTGGTGATTTATCCGTAGGATGCCTGGCACTATGCCTATTATTGATTGTATATGGTATACGCCTTGGTGGCTTTCTTCTTGTACGGGAACTGAAAAGTATTACTTATCGTAATACTCTGCAAGAGGCAACTACAATGGAAAAGCCCATGCCGATATTTGTTAAATTCTCCATATGGATTTGTGTGGTTGCTCTGTATGTGGCTCAAACATCTCCTGTGTTCTATCGTCTATCGAACAATCTACAGGAAGGCAGCTTTCCGTGGATTGGAGCGGTGATTATGGCAATTGCTTTAATCATTGAGACAGTTGCGGATATGCAAAAAAGCGCAGCCAAAAAGAAGAACCCCCGCCGGTTTTGTGATACAGGGCTCTATCAGTTTGTACGTTGCCCTAATTATTTTGGTGAGATCCTTTTTTGGACGGGAGTTTTTGTTTCCGGCTTTGGAGCATTGATTGGAATCCTACAATGGATTATCGCGACCTTGGGTTATATTCTTATTCTATATGTTATGTTTAGCGGTGCAAAGAGACTGGAAGCCCGGCAGAATAAGAGCTATGGTGAAAATGAGGAATATCAGAAATATGTTAAAACGACTCCTATACTAATCCCCTTTACCAAGCTTTACAGCCTTACTAGTTGGGATTTCATAAAGTAACCTGAGTTGTTTGCTTGTGTGAGAGAGCTCGGTATGAAGCCACTTAGGAAGAAAAGAAAGACTTAAATAGAATTAACAACATAGATAAATAACATAAAATAACATTGAATAAACACAACTTCGATCAAGTTTTATTTTTCGGATTATGCTATAATAGCCCTACAAGGAGTGATTCGAATTGTCGGTTAAAACTATTGAAAATATGATAATCTGGGTGGAGGCTAATTTGAAGGATGACCCTACTCTGGATCGAATGTCTGATTATATTGGGTACTCTTCCTTTTACTGTTCGGTGAAATTTCATGAGGCAGTGGGGATTACCTTTAAGGAGTATGTATTAAGAAGAAAGCTTACTCAGGCTGCATCTGATTTAAGAGAAAGCAATCATAGGATTATCGATATCGCATTGAGATATGGTTTTTCGTCGAACGAAGCCTTTTCAAGAGCATTTCAAAAAGTATTTGGCTCTTCACCAAGACAATTTCGCAAGGGTTTCTCGGATATACCAATAGCGGATCAAGTATTTATCCCATCTGCGACTCCTTAGTATAAAGATCGGAGCTCACAATGGACCATAAGTTAGATCGGAATGAATTATGCTGGTGTGGCAGCGGTAAGAAATATAAAATGTGTCATTTCAAACTGGAGGAAAGAGTTCAGTTATATAAAGCACAGGGCTGTACCGTACCAAGCAGAAGTCTTCTCAAATCCTCCAAGCAGATTGATGGAATAAGAGAAAGTGGAAAAGTGAATGTTGAAATACTGGATTATATTACAGAGCATATTCAGGTTGGGATGAGTACCGGAGAGATTGATCGACTGATATATGCCAAAACCATTGAGCTTGGTGGGATTCCGGCAACACTCGGATATGAAGGCTTTCCGAAGAGTGTCTGCACTTCAATCAATGGTGTCGTATGCCATGGAATACCATCGGATCAGGTGATTTTAAAGGATGGGGATATTCTTAATGTAGATGTCACCACTAATGTGAATGGTTATTACTCGGATTCATCTAGAATGTTTTGCCTTGGTAATGTCAGTGACGAACGAAAAAGATTAGTAGACATTGCTAAAAAAACAATCCAGGTAGGATTAGAGCAGGCGCGGGCTTGGAATTTTCTTGGCGATATCGGTCAAGCAATCAATGATTATGCGTTTAGGAATGGATATTCTGTTGTGAAGGAAATCGGTGGTCATGGAATTGGTCTGGAAATTCATGAAGAGCCCTATGTAAGTTATGTCTCTCAGAAAGGGACCGAAATGTTGTTGGTTCCCGGGATGGTCTTTACGATTGAGCCTATGATTAATGCCGGTAAAGCAGACGTAATCATAGACCGGAAGGATGGTTGGACCATTCGGACAAAGGATGGTAAGGATTCAGCCCAATGGGAGGTTACAGTTTTGATCACGGATAACGGTTATGAAATATTAGCATATTAAAATGGTATTTACCTCAGGAAATCATCTCAAACCATCATAAAAGTAATGGTTTTTGATTTTTACATAAAAATAAATGAAAGGGAAGTCACAGGAATCATTTGCTGCCTGTGGCTTTCTTTCTATTTTTATGTGAAAATTTTGATAAAGTTTTAATTTAAGATGATGTCAATCACAAATTCATGTGATATAATATAGGAAGAAATACCTGTTTACAAATTCCATGTCAGAAGAATTTTTCTTTTGGTTTCTACCTTTGTATCTTTGAGATAAGAATGGAGCGTACTATGCATATTAACAAATCAATCTATCGAATTTTATTAATATTGGCAACAGCGGTCTCTATAGGTGAATTTATTCTACTTAAGAAACAAAAGAGGCAATTGCGTATCCAGAAGAATATCCGAAAGAAGCTTCATGAAACCAGCGAGAGGATATCGAAGGCGAGTAACGAAGATGAGATATATTCCATTGCTTTGGAGGCGATTGTTAATCTAATTCCCAAAGCGACCAAGGGTAGCGTTCTTATTCTGGGGGAGGATGGTAATTTTCATTATCGTGTGGTAAAGGGCTTTAGCCCGGAATTAATGAGCTTTATCATCAAGAAGGAAGAAGCTTACCTATACCATATCAATGAATTTAAAGAAACGGCAATTATTAAGAATCCCATGGAATTTGATATGCGTAATACGGATAAAAAAACCATAGAAGGATTAAAAAAGATACAAGCGCTTGATATTTACTGCAGTATCTCTGCTCCGATTTATATCGATGATGAGCTGATCGGCTTGATAAACGTGGACATGGATCGCAAGAACCAGCTTTTTTCTGAAAATGATTTAGAAATTACGAATCAGATTAAATGTGAGCTGGAGCTAGCAATTAAGAATGCACTTGCGCAAAACAGGTTGAAATTTCTTGCGGATTTTGATGAGCTGACCGGTGTAATGAATCGAAGAACCCTAAAGAAGGTATTTGATAAAGAGGTTAGTAAATGCAGTGTTAATAAAATTAGTTTGGTTATGATCGATATGGATAATTTTAAAATGCTCAATGATTGCTATGGACATTGTTTTGGTGATGTGGCGTTAAAGCACTTTTCGGGGATTCTTACTGCTTCTGTGAAAGCATCTGATTCTGTTGCGCGATTTGCCGGGGATGAATTCGTGCTATTGCTGAAGGATTGTGATTTCGTGGCTGCGGAGAAAAGAATGAAAGACATCTCCCAACGGATGGCTTCTCAGAAGCTGGATGAAATTGTCCTAAAATTCAGCTATGGAATATGTGAGTTAGTATCGGACGGTAAAGAGGATTTCGATACCGCATTGGGCTTGGCCGATGAAAAAATGTATGAGCATAAGCGTAGAAAAGCATTATTATATGACTAAGAAATAAACATAGTAGTTTAAAATAAAAAGTGAGTTAGCATTAATTCCTCCGATGATTGAGAAATACAATGATCGGAGGATATTTACATTATAACTACACACGAAACACCTTAAGGAATAGGCAGCTATCAGTTACTGTTTCAAGTAATCTACTGCCTTATTAATAACTTGAAAACTAGCTATTGGAGTATTTGAATGCGTATTTCTTCTTGCTCCAGTCACGATTTTGGATAATTGCATTCGTGTTATGGTTCGATTACCATAGACTAACGCAATTTTATCCGCCCATTGCAATGCAAGCTCCGCTACTTGCTGTACGACCGGCAGTTTATCTTGAGATAACGGATCTAGTCGTTGTGCCGCTATTAACATTGAGTACTGTCTCTGCCCGAATTTATTAACTAAATCACATATATCATCGATAAAGCTTATAATTTCTTGTAATGACATTGATCCAGATACTTCAATATAGATTATCTTATTATTAACATCTATGTTTATTCGATACACTATGAATCACTCCTAAATACTTTGGTATTATCTATTGCAATAATATGCAATATTATAAGGGAACTAATCGTGTGTAGTTATCAATGTACACATAGAATATATTAGCTCGGAGCAATGTAGGTCGGAGATAATATCTGGTTGGAAATAAAATATGGAACAGTAGAAAAGGCTTGATTTGATTGCAAGGAGTGGTTATCAGATGATAATAAATAGAATCGTACAGCCGGATGGCTATCGTTTCTATTATCAGTCACAGACTGTTCCAGCCCCTAATCAGTAAATCGTAAGGATTTACCTCTGAGTCAAGGAACAGATGAAAATGGTATAAAATCCCTAGGACATAATTAATTATACAGATATGAACCTTAATAAGCAAGCTTTTTGTCATATTTTGCTTTATAGATGTTTTTTTATGTATAATATTTGTTGTTTTGGTCGAGTTTTATGTAAAAAATGATTGCTCTTTATATTCGTGACTTGAATTTAACTTTAATACCTCCAAACGAAACAAGTTGAATTTGGGCATCACTCCCTCCTTCTGCTATAAGGCAGAAGGTTTTTTTATTCCTTTTCACTAATAAGATATGCAAAAATGGCATATTATAATATCGCACTGCTTTTTATAAGAAAGATTAGGTCTACGAAGTAGATATGATATCAGGAAAGGGACATAACAATGACTTTGAATGATTTGGGAGCAAGGGGTTGGGAGCAGCGAATGAGAGAGCTTGCTTCCGGCCATATAGAGGTAAAATTAACAAGATATAATTCGGTTCTGGATAAGAACAACCAGATTGCGTATAAAAAACTGAATCAAATTCGAAATAATATATCGGAGCTGTCCACCGATATCATTACTCTGATCCCTGCGGCCAGATGGCTGTTTGATAATTATCAGATGCTGTATCGGGAAATTAAAAAATTCAGAGCTTCCGGTACCAGCTATGAGCTGCTGCCGATATTAGTAAGTGGAGAGAATAAAGGCTATCCAAGAATTTATGTTGTAGCCAAAAATATGGTTGAGCTTTGTAATGGACATTTGAATCAGGAGAATATTCAGGCAATGCTGACAGCATATCAAATGGAAATCCCTTTAACAGAAAAAGAGCTATGGGTTTTACCGGAGCTTTTTGGCTTCTGTTTGCTTGAGAGTATTATCCTTTTATCTCAAGAGATTATACAGATAATCCGAGTAAAGACTAAATCGGACAAGCTGGTTCGCAGATTACAAGGGAATGGTCAGGGTTCCATCGATCCGGGTTTACTTTCTTCAGAGGTGGATGAGGAGTGTAGGCATAATTTCTCCTTCCATTCCCACGTTATCTATCTACTTAGGAATATGTCCGTGGATGAGGCAGTCATTCAGCAGTATTTGGATTACTTATTTCTCACAGCTGAGAAGAGAATTAGACCGAACAATGTAATTATCAGTGAGGGTAAGATTGAGGCTCGCTTGGAAGCGGAAATCCGTGCCCTAATTGTAAGTCTGCGTGAAGTGGATGAAATTGATTCTGTGGCATTTTTTGAACATTATTCCTGCTTGGAGGCAATACTTTCCAAGGATCCGGAGGGGGTTTATCCCAGACTTGATTCGGAGAGTAAAGGAATGTATCGCCAGGTTATCGTAAAATTATCCTCAAGATATAAGGTCAAGGAGGAAGTGATAGCAGATACCTGTCTGACGCTTGCAATGGAAGGCAGGGATAATCTGAATTGCTCCCACCATGTTGGCGCATATCTGCTGGGAAAAGGGTATCGAATTTTGAAGGCAAAGGTGCAGAATAAGCCGGAGCCCGTTAATCTGGATCGAAAAAGCAAAAAGGGAGTATTTTATTTTATATCCTTCACTATATTAGTGGTCATTGAGCTGATTTTGTTATTTAGTGCGGTACGTCAATATGGATTGGATCGTAGGTTGTATGAAATTCTTATCCTAATTGCAGCATTACCGGTAGTTTGTGGTATTGCCTTAGAGTTGATTAATTTTATTTTTACCAGAAACCTACTGGTAAAGAAGATTCCTTCCATGGACTATCTTACACAAATTCCGGACACAGCCAGGACCTTTGTCGTCATGCCCGTTATCATATCGACGAAGGATCAGGGAGCCTCCTATATTGATCGATTGCAGAAGCATTACCTTGCTAACCGGCAGAAGAATCTATATTTTGCTCTCCTGGTGGATTATAAGGATGCCCCGGAGCAATTTATGCCGGAGGATAGGGAGATAGAAGAAGAACTGCTACGCCTCACCGATGAGCTGAATCAGCTTTATCCGGCAGAAATCCCAATCTTTTCACTCTTCATCCGTTATCGTAAATGGAATGGGTCGGAGAAATGCTTTATGGGCTGGGAACGAAAGAGAGGCAAGCTGGAGGAATTTAACTACCTTTTGAGTGGGGTAAAGAAGGAGGAGACGACCTATTCCACAATTGTATGTGATATGGAGCTACTGCCAACCTTCCGATATGTAATTACTTTGGATGCGGACACGGATCTGATTAGGGATAATGCAGCGAAATTGGTCGGGCTCATTGATCATCCAATGAATCAACCAGTAATCGACCCTGCTGTGAATAAGGTAAAGGAAGGATATGTTATCATACAACCCTCCGTCCGAAATCATATAGTCGATCATAGTGGCAGTCACTTTGCCGAAATTTTTGGAGGCCAATCGGGTCTGGTATATTACTCTACTGCCATTTCTGATATCTATCAGGATATCTTTGGAGAGGGTATCTATATTGGTAAGGGTATCTATGATGTACATGCCTTTCATCAGCTGCTGCACAATGTGATACCGGAAAATAAGGTATTGAGTCATGACCTGCTGGAAAGCTGCTGTGCGAGAACGGCTTTCTCCAGCAGTGCTAAGGTTATGGACAGCTTCCCGAATAGTGTAATTGCCTTTGCTAAGAGAGAGCATCGTTGGATACGAGGGGATTGGCAGCTGTTTCCCTGGTTGTTCCGTAATCGCATTGTAAAAGGAAGGCGCTTATGTGGTCTAGCGAAGTGGAAGATATTAGATAACCTTCGGCGCAGCCTCGTTCCCTTAAGTAAGGTATTAATCATCTTTCTTACCTTGGCATACCTGCCCGGAGCACCTTTTCTTTGGGTGCCGTTGGTATTTTTTAACGATGTATTTAATCTGGCAGTATTGTTGTTTGGGATATTAAAACAGAAGCTGTATCGACCGAAGCTGGCACTGGTTTATAAGGGATTGGCAAAGGAGCTTGGAATTCTCCTTCTAAGAGCTATGTTTGAGTTTGCAATCACTCCATACCGTGCTTATATTGCGACGGATGCTATGGTACGTACCTTGTTTCGTTTGTATATCAGCAGAAGGAACTTGCTTCGCTGGAATACAGCGGAAGCAGTGGATTCTTCCATCATCAATACGCGTAAGGGATATTTTCTTACTATGTGGAGCTCCGTCTTCACAGCAGTAGCACTATTGCTTCTGTTAATAACACGAGAACGGTCGTTTATTGTAAATCTGATCTATCTCGTAACCTCACTCTGGTGGGGGCTATCCTACTATCTGTCCTATCGTTTTAGTCAGCCGAAGGAGAGAATTCAGGAAGCCATCAATGAGGAGGACAAAGAATTTCTCCTTGACATCTCTCGTCGAACCTGGCAATTCTTTAAAGAATTATCTACAAAAGAAAATAATTGGTTTTGTCCTGATAATTATCAGGTTGCGAGAGTGGAGAAGATCAGTGATAAGACTTCCCCAACGAACATCGGTCTGCAATTCCTCTCCATTCTTACTGCGAGAGATTTGGGCTTTGAGACGTTGAGCCAAACGCTGACCATAACTGAGAATCTGATGAGTTCCGTATTAAAGCTTCCAAAATGGAAGGGTCATTTATATAATTGGTACCAAATCAGGACGTTGGAGGTGCTTAGTCCGGCTTATATATCCACCGTAGATAGCGGCAATTTCTTTGGACATCTAATTGCGATGAAGCATGGACTTTTAGAACAGCTGGATCGTCCCATCTTTCCGGAAGTACTCATAAAGGAATTAAGAAAGCTCCTAAGGCTTAGTGAGTATGAGGGCACCTTGGAAAGCCACTATGATCGGATCGGAGATTTTATCGAGGATATAACGGATATATGGGATGAGCTACAGGAGGAGGACCACAGGAATAAGGTGGGATCACGCTGGATGAGAGAGCTGGCGGACCGGATTGAGAGTATGGTTGAAGAGGCGGGACATCTTAAACTGAGAGAGGATCGCTTCGCTGAACAGCCAACCTTAAGACAGTTAGCCAAGAGGGATAACCGCCGTGCGATTGCATTGCAGGAACGGATTAGTAGGTTGTGTAAAGAAATTGACTGTCTTACTGCGAATGTTGATTTTCGTTTTCTATATGATGAAAGGAGGCAATTGTTTCATATCGGGTATCATGTATCCTCCCATACTCTTGACGGAGGCTGTTATGATCTGATGGCATCGGAATCAGCTTTAACCAGCTTTCTGGCAATCGCCAGCGGTGTCGTATCACAAAAGCATTGGCATAAGCTTGGCAGGCCACTTACGATGGTGAACGGGATTCCCTGCTTTGTATCCTGGAGTGGAACAATGTTCGAATATCTGATGCCCAATTTGGTTCTAAAGGAATATGAGGATTCAGTATATGCCGAGACCTCTGTCGCAGCCGTTCTTCAGCAGCAAAAATATGCAGAGGAAATGCAGATACCCTGGGGTATCTCCGAATCACAGTATTACCGTTTCGACCTGAACGCCAATTATCAATATAAGGCCTTTGGTGTTCCAAAGCTTCGCCTTTCACCGGTACGTAGGAATTCCTTGGTAGTGACTCCCTATGCAACGATGCTTGCTTTGGAATATGCGAAGGAGGAGGGCTTTGCCAATCTGAAGAGACTGAAGGATCTTGGCATGTATGGAGAATATGGTTATTATGAAGCCATTGATTATAATAGCCCCGACACACAGGAGATGACGCCCTATTGCATTGTTCGTTCCTTTATGGCACACCATCAGGGGATGAATCTGGTAGCAATTAATAATTACCTAAATCAAGGGATTATGAGAGAGCGTTTTCATAAAGAACCAATGGTAAAGGCAACGGAAGCATTATTGGAGGAAAAGAGGCAAAGCCATCTGATATCAATTGCAAAGCGTGGCTATACCATTAAGATAAGCAAGGTTTATTTCCGTGAGGAGAAATACAGCAGCCGATATATTAACAGTGTTGCTCCGGATGCTCCGGTTACAAACTACCTGTCCAATAATAAGTATTCTTTGCTTCTAACCTCTGATGGAGATGGTTTTAGCAGCTATAAGGATATGATGCT
>JAEYXC010000451.1 GCA_023428655.1 Bacillota bacterium
TACACTTCGGAAAAGATTCGCAATGTTGTTTTGTTAGGCCACGGTGGCTGTGGCAAGACTACTTTAGTCGAAGCCATAGCGTACACAACAGGAATACTCAAACGTCAGGGAAAAGTGGAAGAGGGAAGTACAATAAGTGATTATGATAAGGAAGAGCAGAAGAGACTCTTCTCGATCAGTACGACAGTAGTGCCGATACTTTTTGAGGATATTAAGATTAATTTTTTGGATACTCCGGGATATTTTGATTTTGTGGGTGAAGTAGAGGAAGCCTTACAGGCAGCGGATGCTGCAGTAATCGTTGTTTCAGCCAAGGCTGGGGTTGAAGTTGGAACGTTGAAGGCTTGGGATTTTTGTGAAAAGTATCATTTACCGAGAATTTTCTTTGTAACAGATATGGATGATGACAATGCAAGTTATCGTGAAGTTGTTGAGAGATTAACAGAGCTCTATGGTAAAAAAATTGCTCCCTTTCATATTCCGATTAGAGAGAATGAGAAGTTTGTGGGATTTGTTAACGTGGTTAAGATGGCAGGCAGAAGATTTACGACAGCCAGTAACTATGTGGAGTGTGAGATCCCTGATTATAGCCAGGAAAATCTTTCGAAGTTCAGAGAGGTACTGCTGGATGCAGTAGCTGAGACCAGTGAAGAATTAATGGATAAGTATTTCTCCGGTGAAGAATTTACACAGGAGGAGATATCGAATGCACTTCGAAATAATGTGATAGATGGTACTGTTGTTCCTGTAATGATGGGCTCGGGTGTATATGCACAGGGTACCACTATGTTATTACAGGCAATTGAGAAGTATTTCCCGGATCCGACCAGAATGAGCATTCAGGGTAAGAATGTGAAGACCGGTGAAGACTTCGTTGCTAATTATGATGAGAAGAAGCCCTTCTCCGCCAGAGTCTTTAAGACGATTGCCGACCCCTTTATCGGTAAGTTTACTCTTTTCAAGGTGTGCTCCGGTGTGCTAAAATCAGATATAGCAGTTTATAATGCGGATAAAGAGACAGAAGAAAAAGTGAACCGAATCTATATGCTTCGCGGTAAGGAGCAGATCGAGGTGGAGGAGCTTCATGCAGGTGATATCGGTGCTCTCGGTAAGCTCTCCGATACCGTGACCGGTGATACCTTATCCACAAAGGCGAATCCCATCGTCTATGACCGGATTGAAGTATCGACTCCTTACACCTATCAACGCTTTAAGACCAAGAATAAGGGTGATGATGATAAGGTATCCCAGGCTCTTCAGAAGTTGATGGATGAGGATCTCACCTTGAAGATGGTGAATGATAAGGAGAACAGACAGACCTTATTATATGGTATCGGTGAACAACAGCTTGATGTTGTTGTCAGCAAATTATTAAATAAATATAAGGTTGATATTGAGATTATGAAGCCAAGAGTACCCTTCCGCGAGACCCTTCGTAAGAAGGTAAGGGTTCAGGGAAGGCACAAAAAGCAATCCGGCGGACATGGACAATTCGGTGACGTTCATATCGAATTTGAGCCCTCCGGTGATACAGAGACGGCATATGTATTTGAAGAGAAGATCTTTGGTGGAGCCGTTCCGAAAAACTATTTCCCCGCAGTTGAGAAGGGTATCGCAGAATGTGTCGTGAAGGGACCTGTTGCAGGGTATCCGGTAGTAGGATTAAAGGCGACCTTGGTCGATGGTTCCTATCACCCGGTAGACTCCTCTGAAATGGCCTTCAAGCTAGCGACCATCAATGCCTTCAAGCAAGGCTTCATGGAAGCATCCCCGGTATTACTTGAGCCGATTGCATCCCTTAAGGTAGTAGTTCCGGACAAATTTACCGGCGATATCATGGGTGACCTGAATAAACGTCGTGGTAGAGTGCTCGGAATGAATCCGGTTGTGGGTAACAAGCAGGAGATCGTGGCAGATATACCGATGTCCGAGCTGTTTGGATATTCCACCGACCTTCGTTCCATGACCGGCGGTATCGGAGATTTTTCATATGCATTTGCTCGCTATGAACAAGCTCCCTCCGATGTACAACAGAAGGTGATGGAAGAGAATGCTAAGGAAGAAGAGTTAGAAGCGAATTAAGATATAAAGATGATAAAGCAATAAATTAACGGAGGCGGCTTTCATGTAATGAATAAAAAGGGTTTTGTTTAATAGTAGTAACGAGTTCTTTCTATTACGCAAAACCCTTTATTACGCATTTTTGAAAAAGCCTTCCACAAATGAGAATAAAACTCTTAATAATTCTAAAAGGATTGAGAAGCAAGCTTTTTAGAAAATAATTGCATGCCATAAGCCTGCATTTATTTATACAGCGCAACAACCGGTTTTAACTTGATTAGCTGAGGAATGTATAGAAAGGGGTCTGAAAAGATTTCTTTTTTATAAAAAAAATTAAAAGGAGAGTTTTTATGGAAAAGTTTTTTAAGCTTAAGCAACATGGAACGAATGTTTCCACTGAAGTCATCGCTGGTATTACTACTTTCTTTGCAATGGCTTACATCATCTTTGTTAACCCGAGCATTCTGGCTGAGACAGGAATGCCTTCAGGGGCAGTATTTTTGGCTACTATTTTTGCATCCGTAGCCGGTACATTAGTAATGGCATTATTTGCTAACGTACCTTATGCACAAGCACCTGGTATGGGTCTTAATGCATTCTTTACATATACCGTATGCTTCGGTCTTGGGTTTACCTGGCAGCAAGCATTATTTATGGTATTTGTCTGCGGTATTATTAATGTTATTATTACTGTTACCAAGGTTCGTAAGATGATTATTAAGGCGATCCCCGAGGGCTTACAGCATGCAATCGGTGGTGGTATCGGTATCTTCATCGCTTATATTGGTTTATTAAATGTAGGTATTATCAATTTTGGTGCAGGTGTACCAGCTCTTTCCTTATTTAATTCACCAGCCATCATTCTCTCTTTGATTGGTATTGTAATTATTCTGGTTCTGCTTCTTCTTAATGTAAAGGGTGCTATCTTAATCGGTATCTTAGCTACTACAGTTATTGGTATCCCCATGGGAGTAGTTAATCTTGATTTCAGTGCTACCACCGGACTTGCTGATTCCTTTGATCAGCTGGGAACAACCTTCCTTGCAGCCTTTGGTCCTGACGGTATGGGTTCCCTGTTTGCAGATAGCTCCAAAATCCCTTTAATTATTATGACCATCTTTGCATTCAGCTTATCTGATACCTTTGATACCATTGGTACCTTTATCGGAACCGGTAGAAGATCCGGTATCTTTGATGATGCGGATGAGAAGGCTCTGGAAGACGGCAAAGGCTTCAAGTCCAAGATGGATAAAGCATTATTTGCTGACTCCGTAGCTACCAGTATCGGTGCTATCTTCGGTACCTCCAATACAACCACCTACGTTGAGAGTGCAGCTGGTATCGGTGCAGGCGGACGTACCGGTTTGGCATCTGTTGTTACTGCAGCAATGTTCTTAGTAAGTATGCTTTTTGCTCCTATCATTAGTATCGTTCCTACTCAGGCTACCTCTCCTGCATTAATAGCAGTTGGTATCTTAATGATCTCCTCCTTCAAGGAAATCAAATGGGACGACATTGAAGAAGCAATTCCTGCATTCTTTGCAGCAATCTTCATGGCTCTTAACTACAGCATCTCTTACGGTATCGCAGGCGGCTTTATCTTCTACGTAATCGTTAAATGTGTTAAGGGTAAGGTGAAAGAGGTTAGCCCTGTAGTTTGGGTGGCTTCCGCGCTGTTCGTTGCTAACTTTATCATTTTAGCATTCCTGTAAAAGTTAATTCGGAGTGATCCGGACATTAATATGAATTAACACAAAAGTGAAGTGTATGCCATGAGCGTCACTTCACTTTTTATATAATTGAATAATAAATCCTAGGAGGGAGAAATCATGAGTAGATACGAAGAAGGAATAAAGTTAATCGAAGAACGGTGCGGCAATGGAAAAGATAATATCATATCCCTTGCAACGATCGCTTTGGAACCGAGTGCAGACGGACAGCCCCGTCCCTATATCCGTGATGTGGATGCTTATTATGAGGATGGTGTGTTTTATATTACTACTTGGGCTCATTCAATGAAAATGCAACAGATAGCTCACAACAAAGAGGTTGCTTTTTCGGTTTGTAGTGAGTGGTTTTCCGGGCATGGGATTGGAGAAAACCTTGGATGGGTATTAGATCCGAAAAATGCTGAGCTTAGGGCGAAGCTTCGGAAGGCATTTGCGAACTGGTATGAGGATGCAAATAATGAACAGGATGAGAGCTGCGTTATTCTGGCATTTCGTATTACAAGGGGCACGGTTATTAAGGATCATGGTGCTGTGCGCTATAATATGGACTTTGTGAATAAGATTGAGACGGAAGAAGGAAGAATTCGTTAGACATTTTCAATGTCAATAATGGTCATGGACGAGTACGGAAGGATGAAAATGAAAGACATAATTGGATAGAGGTTTTGGTATTGATCCGCTGGTTCCTATCAAAAATAAACGAATGCAGCAAGGTTGATAAAAAATGAAATGAATAATTTGGTTCATGAAATGATTAATTTGATCCATGCGTTAAATAGAAGAAACAGCATCCCATTGGGATGCTGTTTCTTGTTTTTAAGCAATATTAATTGTTTTGAGATAGCCGAAATTCAATCATAGCAGTGATATTTTATCGTAGGCTTTATTCAGCAGGAGCCTCGTCCTTTTCTCCGATTGAGAGAAGGAGATTTAATACGATACCGGCAACAGCAGCAGTAGCAAGTGCAGGGAATTCATTTCCGAACATGGGGATCATACCATTACCTGCAAAACCAAAGCTTCCGCCAAGACCGATAATTAATACAATAGCGATTACAGCAAGGTTCTTGGATTTGAACATATCAACCTTACGATCCATCATAATTGTAACACCCTGTGCTGCAATTACACCGAAGAGGTAGATGGAGAGACCACCGATAACTGCCTTCGGGATGGAATATACTGCATTTATCAAAGGTGTGAATAATGAGATCAACATAGTAATACCAGCAGCAACCATTAATACCGGGATGGAGAATACCTTGGAGATAGCCATGGTACTGATATTCTCACCGTAATTGGTTCCTGCGGGACCACCAATCATACCGGAAACGATATCGCCGATACCATCACCAACCAGATTTAATCCGAGCTTGTCCGCAATATTATATTTCTTATCTGACTTCATCTTCTTAGCAAGATCATTTACATAGATATCTAATTGATATACATGTGCAGTTGATTCCGGGATGGTAGCAATTGCAATTGGCATAATTGCTCCAACAGCAGCCAGGGTAGGCTTAGGAAGAGTGAAGATAGGAAGACTGAT
>JAEYXC010000068.1 GCA_023428655.1 Bacillota bacterium
GACAAAGTCATTAAAATCGGCGTGTTCGAACCGTTAACAGGAGAGAACGGAGGAGGCGGTTTCCAGGAAGTTCTTGGTATGCGCTACGCGAACAAAATGTATCCCACCGTTGATATTAATGGCGTTATATATGACATTCAATTAGTTGAAGTCGATAACAAGAGCGATAAGACGGAAGCGGTCAGCGCTGCTCAAAGCTTGATCAGCTCCGGTGTTAAAGTTGTTTTAGGTTCTTATGGCTCCGGTGTATCCATCGCTGCAGGCGAGTTCTTCAAAGAAGCTAAAATTCCTGCCATCGGTGCTTCCTGTACCAATCCCCAGGTTACTCTTGGCAATGATTTTTACTTCCGCGTATGCTTCCTCGATCCCTTCCAGGGTACGGTAATGGCTAATTACGCTTTCCAAGAAGGTGCAAAAACCGCTGCTGTTATAACACAGCTTGGCGATGACTATTCTTCCGGCCTCGGAAGCTTTTTCGTTAGTGCTTTCAAGGGGCTTGCAGGTGATAGTGCTATTATAAGTGAAGAGCAGTTCCAGACTAACCAGACTGACTTCAAGGCTATCTTAACCAATATTAAGGCAGCGAACCCGGATGTTATCTTTGCACCGTCCTCCATTGCTACTGCTCCTTTGATTATCACACAAGCTCGTGAACTTGGAATCACTTGCCCTATCATGGCCGGTGATACCTGGGAGAATTCAACCATCATTGATAATGCAGGTAATTATGCAGAGGGAATTGTTCTATCTACCTTCTTTGATGATGCAGACCCCGCTACGAAGGAAGCTGAAACCTTTATTACTGGCTTCAAGCCCTATCTCAAGGAGAACAACCAGTCCGAAATTATCCCTGCGGTATCCGCTCTGGGATATGATGCTTATCTAGTTGCTCTGGAAGCAATCAAACAGGCTGGCTCCACTGACTCAACAGCGATCCGTGATGCTCTTGTTAATGCAAAGATCGACGGCGTTACCGGCTCCATTTCCTTTGATGAGAATGGCGATGCAAAGAAGGATATGGCCTTCATCAAGACCGTGGAAGGCGGCGCGTTTAAGTTCTTAAAGACAGTTACAATCGCAAAATAATGAATTGAAGTGTGGGGCTGCCTTCGATATCTGCAGGCAGCCCTTTTCTGATTAATTGGAGGACATCTCATGACAGTATCAACCCTATTCCAACATGCACTGACCGGTATATCACTGGGTGGTGCATACGCGTTAATCGCCATCGGTTACACCATGGTGTATGGAATACTACGCCTCATCAACTTCGCACACGGTGATATTTTTATGATGGCCGGCTATTTCATGATCTTTTCCATGGTCACCTTTCCTTGGCAGATCGCTATTCCATTAACATGTATCCTTACCGTAGTTCTTGCTGTTGTGATCGAGCGTGTTGCCTATAAGCCGATCCGCACCGCACCTCGTATGTCAATCATGATTTCTGCAATCGGTGTATCCTATCTTCTGCAGAATCTTGCTACCTACTTATTTACGGCTCTTCCTCGTGCGTACCCGGAAATACCTTTTCTAAAGAAAATATTCCAGATCGGAAGCATCTCTTCCTCCCTGGTTACCTTTATTACCCCGATCCTAACCATAATCTTGGTAATCGGACTAATGCTGCTGATTAACCACACAAAGGTTGGTATGGCTATGCGTGCTGTATCCAAGGATTTTGAGACAGCACAGCTGATGGGCATCCGAATCAATAATACCATCAGCACCACCTTTATAATCGGCTCCCTTCTTGCCGCCATCGGATCCATTCTTTACTTTACCGACCGTATGTCCGTTACTCCCTTCAGCGGGACGCTTCCGGGGTTAAAATGCTTTATTGCAGCGGTCCTCGGTGGTATTGGAAGTATACCCGGAGCTGTCGTCGGCGGTTTTATCATCGGTATCTGTGAGACCTTCCTGGTAGCCTTTGGATATTCCACCTATAGCGATGCATTTACCTTTGTATTACTAATTGTTATTCTGCTTTTCCGCCCGACCGGTCTGTTTGGCGAGAAAGTAATCGATAAGGTCTAGGAGGCAACTATGAAAAAATCAAAGAAAATTATTTATACTGCCATCCTGGGTGCATTGGTACTTACACTTTTGTTCTTCCTGGAGGCAAACAAACACCAATATGGAATGGCCTATACCGTATTGCAAAAAGGTATCATTCTTTCCGTCGTAGCGGTTTCTATGAATTTAGTTACCGGCTTTACCGGTCTCTTTTCCCTGGGCCAGGCAGGATTTATGGCTATCGGTGCATATGTAACAGCAATCTTTCTCATTCCGGTGGAAAGCATCTCCGATGTTTATTATATCAGCGGAATCTCTCCTACCATCCTAAGCTTTAAGAACCTGCTAGAATCAGGTCCCGCCTTCACTCAGACACTACTGCCTTATATCGCATTAATTATCGGCGGTTTGGTAGCCGCCTTGTTTGCTGCAGTAATCGGATATCCGGTGCTTCGGTTAAAGAGTGATTATCTTGCGATAGCAACCCTTGGTTTCTCCGAAATTATGCGTGCGATTATCTCCAGTCCTCAGATGGATACCATAACCAATGGCTCCTATGGTCTGAAGAAGATTCCCGGCTTTAATTCAATTGTCGAAACCTTTCTAATTATGGTGGTATGCGTATTATTAATGGTATTACTTCTTCGCAGCACCTACGGTCGCGCCTTCCGTGCCATCCGAGAGGATGAGATTGCAGCAGAAGCGATGGGTATTAACCTTGCCAAGCATAAACAGATGTCCTTCATTATCGGTTCCTTCTTCTCCGCTGTCAGCGGCGGTATGCTTGCTATGTTTATGCGTTCCATCGATTCTAAGACCTTTAGCGTATCCTTGACTTATGATATTCTTCTGATAGTTGTAATCGGCGGTATTGGCAGTGTAACCGGTAGTGTCCTTTCATCCCTGCTTGTTACCGCAGGTAAGGAATGGTGGTTACGTTTCTTCGACAATCCATTATCAATCGGAGGAGTTCAGATCCCCTTATTCCGTACAGGCTTTCGTATGGTTATCTTCTCAATTATTTTATTGGTCGTTGTTCTCTTCTATCAGAGAGGTATTATGGGCAAGAACGAATTCTCCTGGGATCGTATCGAACATAGGTTAAAGAAGCTTTTCTCTTCCAAAAATGGAGGTGCTAAGAATGTCTAATTCTGTTCTGAAACTAACTGACATCACCATGCAATTTGGCGGTGTCGTAGCCGTAGATAACCTATCCTTAGAGGTTCATCAAAATGAAATTGTCTCTCTGATCGGACCAAACGGAGCCGGTAAGACCACTGCATTTAATGTAATAACCGGTGTATATGCTCCAACAAACGGAGCGGTATATTTTAAAGATCAGATGATTACCAGTAACTTCCCGAAGGGTAATATGAAGAAGCTTTATAACGGATCGAATAAGGGAAGCTACACAACTACCATGAAAAAAACTCCGGATCAGATTACCAAGCTGGGTGTAGCAAGAACCTTCCAGAATATTCGTCTTTTTAAGGAGCTGACAGCCTTTGATAATGTATTGATCGCAAAGCACATGCGTCAGAAGGCAAATATATTCTCAGCAACACTCGGTATTAACTACAAGGAAGAGAAGGAAATGCGCGAAGAGACCTTAAAGCTCCTTGACATTCTCGGCTTAACTGAGGTAAAGGATGAGGTCGCCAGTTCCCTGCCCTATGGTCAGCAGCGCCATCTGGAGATTGCCCGTGCTTTGGCAACAAAGCCGGAGCTATTGCTTTTGGATGAACCGGCTGCCGGTATGAATCCACAGGAAACTGACGAGTTAACCGCATTTATTTATGATATTCGTAAGAAGTTCAACTTAACAATATTTATGATAGAGCATCATATGGATTTGGTTATGGATATTTCCGATCGTATCTATGTTTTGGATTTTGGCAAGCTGATTGCTTCCGGAACACCGACAGAGATACAGAATAACCAACGCGTAATCGATGCTTATTTGGGGGTACAGGAAGATGGCGAAGAATAATATATTAACCTTAGAAAATCTGTATGTCTCCTATGGCGGTATCCGTGCCGTAAAGGGCATTAATCTACAAGTACCCGAAGGCGAGATTGTGACTCTAATCGGTGCCAACGGTGCCGGTAAAAGTACCATACTTCGAACCATTGCCGGACTGGTAAAGGCGGAAAGCGGTAAAATCACCTACCAGGGGGAAGAGATCACCGGCAAGTCCACCAACTCCATAGTTGAGAACGGTATTACCCTTGTTCCCGAGGGACGCCGCGTCTTCGCTAATCTTACCGTACTGGAGAATCTCAAAATCGGCGGCTACCTTCGCAAGGATAATCTCGATGCAGATATCGAATGGGTATATAAGCTGTTCCCCAGATTGCAGGAACGTTCCTGGCAGATGGCAGGTACTCTGTCCGGTGGTGAACAGCAAATGCTGGCTGTTGGCCGTGCATTGATGAGCAAGCCAAAGCTCATAATGATGGATGAACCCTCCCTGGGATTAGCACCAATCATTGTGAATGATATTATGAATATTATTAAGACAGTGAATAAAGAAGGGGTAACCATTCTTCTGGTAGAGCAGAATGCGAATCTCGCACTGAAGATTGCACACTACGGCTATGTTTGTGAAACAGGTAATATCACCTTATCCGGCTCCGGCTCAGAGCTTCTCAATGATGAGTCCGTTAAGGCTGCTTATCTGGGTAAATCAAAGCGTAAATAAAGGACCCAAACAATAGGACTGCTGCAAAATGCCATTTACAACATTTTGCAGCAGTTCTTTTGCTTCAAAGCATTCTTGTGCTATAATAACCATAATTGTTGTATTAATGATAAGGGGACATAAGTATAATTGAAGCATACTATGATGATAAGGGTGGGGGAATTAGGATGGATATTCGAGAGGATGTATTACAATGCCTTGAGACACTAAAGGCCGAATGGCTTGCTGCCGGAGAAGATTTTCCGGATTTCTTAGAGGAAATATCCATGGATCAAAGGCAGCAAAACGAAGCTTTTATCCGCAGGATATCGGAGGAATTAAAAGATCAAACCAGAAAGCGGCCGAGTTTACCCATCGGACAACGCAAATGGAAGAAAAAAACACAGGATCTTATTTTTCGATGCTTATATGAAGAAAATATAATCGGAATACATAAGTCGATGCTGCCGGAGGAAATCAACGCTTTTTACAAGGAGCTGACTGTATTTCTTAAGAGGGTACGTCAATTCGCACCAAAGCTGGTATTTGATGAGATCGGTCAAGGGATACGCAATTATATTGTATATGCTATGTTTAAGGTGATCCACCTTATCCCCTTGGGCTTTGATGCGGCAGGCTTTGGATACAGCATGCTATATCCCTTTACTGATAACTATATTGACGGTGGAAGGACAGCTGGCGAAAAACAGGAATACAACCAATTAATTCGAGATAAGCTTATGGGCAAAGAGGTTCATCCTCGTTGCGAGCACCATAAAAAAACCTGTGAGCTTCTTCAAGCCATTGCATCCCAATATCCCAGAGAGAAGGACGACCGTATCTACACCTTACTTCTCATGATGCTGGAAGCGCAAGAAGAAAGCCTTCGTCAACAAAATTCGAACACTGAGTTAAGTGAGGAGGAACGCCTTCATATCTCTGTCTTTAAGGGAGGTGTATCAGTACTTGTGGACCGTTTCTTGATCAATAAGGAAATAACCCCCTCCGATCTTCATTTTTATCTGGGCTTCGGTTTCTTTCTCCAATTAGCGGATGACCTCCAAGATATCCGGGAGGACAGCATGAAAGGGTACCAGACTTTGTTTACCATTAACCCTTCAACGGAATGTGAGGAGAGGCTGGTGAATAAGCTGCTTCATTTTCTTAATAGTATCATGATTGCTTATCCGGCGGAGAATGACACCTTTAAGAAATTTGTCCTCGCCTGCAGTAATCAACTAGTCCATACTTCTCTCTGTGGAAGCAAGGAGTTCTTCTCAGAGAAGTACCTATGTCGCATCGAAGGATACCTCCCGGTATCCATAGACTATCTTCAGAGTATGAAGGCAGGCTCTCTGGAGCACCAGAGTAACCGGGTGCAGAAGGACTATCTTCGGATTATGGATCTACTAATCAAGTAACCTCCCGAAGGCTTGTAGAAAGTCGATTTATTACACCAGATACTGCTTTAAGTAATCCGTCAGTTCCCTTGCTGTCTTCTCATGGGCCAGCTTACCGGGATGCCATCTGGCTCCGATTGTCTCCTCCGTGGTATTGGGCAACTGGAATACGGCTATCTTACGATCATCGGATTGCTTCTGATATTCCTCTACGGCACGGTAGATCGAAGGCATCAATGGAATTCCGATCATACCATAGGCCCACACAAGCTGCGCATTGGGGTTGCATTTTCTCAATTTGAATAAAAATTTTATTACCGCCTTCTCAAAGGCAAGAAGATCCTCCTCATGATAGCTGCCGTCCTCCTTCAGACGTTGTTTGTGCATCTCCCCGGTCGCCTCATCCTTCCACTGTGGTGAATGGAAGGCACCGTTATCATTGGTTCCTAGGTTTATGACAACAATATCCGGCTGCCAGGAGGAAAAATCATATTCCTGCAAGGCTCCAAGGGCTTCGTTCCTTTCCCCCTTTAGGAGTCCGCATACCTTCTCATAGATATCCGGAATATTTTTGTAGGGATTGTTATCCCAAGCAGTGAGTACACCCCAGCCACTCTGAGATATGACCCGATAGTCCGCATTTAAATTCGTTGCGGTTATAGCCGTATAATTATCTACTGCACCAAACCACATGGAGATCCAGTCCTCCTCCGTTTTCGCACCAATGATGCCTTCCCCAGAGGTAATACTGTCCCCGATAAATTCAATTCGATAGGGCTTATCCTCCACCGGCAGGAACTCACCGTCAAACTTTATTGCATGAAGCCGTAATATGGCCTCCGGATCATCGCTCATCGCTTGGACATCCTTAATAATACGTACATTTTTAACAGCCTTCTCATTCATGCCTCTAAATACGCAGATCCAATATCTTCCTGCTATCAGCATCTGACGACCTACAAGGGCTCCATTAATAACAATACTGATCCATGGCTCATAGCTATCATAATCCGATTCTATCTCGACCCAGAGCTCTGACCCCTTTGTATTTAGCTCCAAGGCACTGCCGGTCCAGAAGAAGGTCAAGGGATCCATCTTCTTGGTCATTCTCCCATGGAACTTCATGTTCTCTATCTCTGATAATTCATACTCTTTTAAACGGTCATTTTGTTTCATACCAATCCCCCATTATTCTCAACTACCTATTCCTCCCTACATTTCACATAATGAAGATATGAAGCATGCCTATTCCTGATCCTCTGACATGGTCTCCAAAAGCTCCAATATCTTAGGTGTACATCTTTTACCACCGCAGGGACCGCTTCCGGCTCCCGTAGCCTTTTGCACCTCTGCCAGGGTCCTGGCCCCATTCTTTATTGCACTCTTCATGGTGGATCTGGGGATCCCCTTACAAATACATACCTTAGTCATCTTATCCATAATATCCTGATTGAGTTTCTGTGCGTCCATTCCATTCTATTCCTTTCAACTATTTTTATAAGATTATTCCCCAAATACTCGTCCATCCACCTTCCCTCAGTTCAAATAGACTCTTTCTGCATAATTCTATTAAGCGATGATCTTCCAAGAAAGGAATTATCCCAACTCATCCCGGAATCTCATCGGCAGCAATTGCCGATGCTTAACCTCACTTCGTATCCCATCATCCTTACTAAATACTATTATTCCTAATTGCTCCACTTTGTATGTACTCCACCCGAAGCATGGAATATATCATATCATCATAAATGATATCCCCATAGCCCTTCACACCACTTCGAATGCAGCCTTCATGAACAAAGCCCAGCTTTTCAATCAGTCTTTTGGAGGCTTCATTCGCCTTAAATATCCTCACCGAGAGTACCTCCACTCCAAGCTCCTCGAAGGCATAGCCTATGACCTCTCTTAAGGCCTCACTCATATAGCCCTTCCCCGTATATTGCTCTCCCAGGTAATAGGATAACCCTTTTGCATTAACGCCATATCGTAAGGTGTCCGGACTGATATCAACCATTCCGATCACCCTGCTGTTCTCTTTGAGCACAATAGAATAGATATCCTCTGCTTCCATATCCTTTACAATCTGCGACTGAAGCTCTTCCAAGGTTACCTTCTTCATGCAGTTATATTTTAATACAAATTCACTGTTACGTATCTCAAGTAAATCCATTTCATCCCCGGGCAACACTCTCCGAAGCAGTAATCTCTCTGTCTCCATTCTCTTTCCCTCTCCATGATCCTGCAGGCTTCGTCCTACAGATTTTTTCCATACACAATTTACATACAGGGCTTCATCCTGCAGATTTTTCCCATATACATTTTCATGCAGGACTTCATTATTCAGTTTTTCCCATACACAATTTATTTTCCCTTTTACCAAGATAACCGAAACTTCTTACAGGTATAATCTATCATTAATATCCTATCACTTACACTATCACTACATCCGTCACCAAAAGATAACCTATTACAATTTTACAATTTCATAAATTGTCAATACATTCTCCTTCACTGTGAACCTGACATCAAAGTCACAGAATTCGAAGCCATAGATACGCTCAGGATCCTTCTGATAGGCAGGGCGAGGATCATGTGCAAGGACACCCATAAGAGCTTCTCTCCGATCCTCAGGAATCAGGCTCAGCCACTGTTCCGGAAAAACAACCTCAAGGGTATAATCCTTTACCGGGTCAGCAAAGCCTCCTAAGGCCTCGGGATGACTGTCCGTATAGGGCAGATAAGGCTTAACGTCATAAATCGGGGTCCCGTCCATCAGATCCGCTCCGGACACATGGAGCACCGGTCCATGATCGGTATATAATTCTACTCGTTCTAATTTGACACAGGAAAGTCCAATGGCGTTTGGTCTAAAAGGTGACCTGGTCGCAAAGACACCCATGCGCTTGATCCCCCCCAGCCTGGGAGGCCTCACCATTGGTGACCAATTATCCCGCACTGTCTCTGAGAACGACCAGATAAGCCAGATATGGGTAAAGCCTTCGATTCCCCGAAATGCCTCCGGATTCCGATACTCCGGCTCAAATACAATGGTAGCCTTCAGTTCATTTACAATTCCACTTTGTCTTGGAATTCCGAACTTAGTCCCAAAGTCCGTATGAATGCGAGCGATTATTTTCATTGAATGCTCCGTTTCCAAAGGCTCCTTACGTATTGTGTTATTTTTTTTCGGTTTTCGATAATCCTTATACTCTGCCATTTACTTAACTCCTAAATCTGTTATTTATGCATCCTATTCATGTATTCCCATCCGGTGTCCACAAGGATTTGATCATGGTTTATTACACCACAATGGACCCTTCCATCCCATCTTATCACGGATTAAAGCTGCATAGCAAAGCGCACCATGGCATCGGACAGGAGCCTAATATTCCTCTCATCAAATACCGTATCAAAGGGTGTATGAATCCTTCCCAAATAATAACCAAGGATCGGTGCCTTACGAACTGCTGCAATCCCAATATGCTTCTTAAATTTCAACTGATCCGAAGGATAGAAGGTGGTGGATGCCGATAAGAATTCCACCGTTTTTTCCTCTCTGGAAATAAGACTTTCCCTCATCAAATCAAATACTGCCGCATCCTTTTTCATTTTTTTGTTTGATATCGCAAGAATATAATCTCCATCCGACACACAATCAAAATTAATTACCGGAGTATTCTGCAGCTTTTTATGATGCATCTTGTAAAAAACAGAGGACCCTAATAGCCCAAGCTCCTCATTATCAAAAAAGACAAAAGCGACATGATCTCGATGCTCCTTGGGTAGGCTCAGGGCAATCTCAATCAGTGTAATAACTCCAGATGTATTATCATTGTATGTATTGGGATTGGATACCCCCGCCATAATCTGATAGCAGCATAATAAAAGCAATCCTGAGGTTACTAAGCCTCCCACTGCCTGATTGGTGGACAGCGATACCAGGAAGCCGATTAGAGAGCCTCCACCAAGAATTAGTACGGTCAGTGCAAGCTGATAGATAATATAGAACGGGATGTTCCTGGGTGTAACAAAATTAGGAAGAGGCATCATGGCACAGGTATCATAATGAGCGGTATAGATTACCTTTGCTTGATTCACGTCTCCAACCACTATATTCCTGCTTCGGGCCATACCACCCTGTTCAATGGTTACCGAATATTCCTGTTCTTCCAGCACCTCCTTGGTCCGGTTGATGAACTCTGTTTTTTGTCTTCGGTTTTTACGAACCAGATACCTCCAGATAATTTCCTTCGAATACTCTCTCATATCATTCTCCATTCTATCGTCTTCTCTCAATATCTACCTCGCCTCACAACCACTATACAAGCTCACAACAAAAAGGCGACGCAGGCAGTCCTTCTTTGTTATAAAGATTTGCTCCAACGGGATTCTCAGCCCAGGCATAACGAATATGAACCGGATTAGGAATATTATCATTCCATACGAGAACACAATCACCGTCTAATTCGGCTTCTGCCCAGAGAAAACTTTGATCCGGTCCCGCGATCGCAAAATGTCCCGGTTTCCCTCCATCCTTTGTTACTAAACCACTCCCCGTATCCGTGAAGGTAAGTCTGACCTTATGATTATACTTACTCGCAGCCTTAAACATAGGACCGGAAGCAATTAGCTTCTCATCCTTATATGCAACTCGTTGAGCCATCAGCGACAGACGCCGACCAACCTCTTTTTTATTTACCGGGTGAATATCATTCCACTCCCCGATATCAATGGTGACTGCCATTCCGGTATCCGGTACCTCCAGTGTCCTTCTCTGTCCTTCCCTTAGGATTGCCCAATTACTATGCTCCGGCTCACTCTTTGCTTCCTCAAAATTAGGTAGCTGAACATATAGGAACGGAAATTCTTCGCCCCATTTTGCTCTCCAATCCTGAATTAATGCTCTTAACAGACTTTCATACTCCTCCGGCTTACTTGCATTAGTCTCTCCCTGATACCAGAGCGCTCCTTTAATCGGATAGAAGGTGAGAGGCGCCAGCATGGCGTTATAGAGCCCGAGGGGCTGCCACTGAACAAAGGTGGGTTGTGGTAGTGCTGCACACTTTGCTCCGATTCTATACTGCCATGGACCACTAAGCTCAATCCTATCATCCTCAAGCTCCAGACAATACGGCTTCTCTTTATAAAAGCCTCCCCTTCCGGAATAGTTAACCACTCTGACTACGATGACATTATTCCCCTCCTTCAGCACCCCTTTGGGCACCTCATAACGTCTGGGGATATACTGCATCGGGAGTGTCCCTATTTCTACGCCATTGATATATACCGTATCCTCATCCAGAATATTACCCATTCTGATGATTGCATTCTGCACTGCCATAGAAGCTGTTAGTTTAATCTCCTTCCGAAACCATACAACTCCGTTAAAGGAACCTATCCCCTCATCTTCCCAGTAGGAAGGTACCTTTATCTCCCCCCAGTCAGAGGAATCATAATCTTGTGAATAGAAGAGCTGTTTTGGATCTTTAAGCCCGATGTCCTGTGATACAAGATTTTGACACCATTCCTCACGTAGGCTTTGATCCGTCATAAGTACCTCCTCTACGTACTTAGCATCACGGAAACGATGCGCCGCTTTTAGGTACTCCGGAAATTGATGTAAGGCCTCCTCACTCAACCATGCTTCTGCAGGAGATCCTCCTAAGCTTGTATTGATTAAACCAATGGGTACCTGATATCTGCGATAGAGATCCTCTGCAAAGAAATAGCCGGCCGCGGTAAAGTTTAGGACATGATCCGGGGTTGCAGCCTGCCAGCTTCCCTCCACATCCACCTCAGGTCCGGTGAAATTATATACCATGGGCACCAGAAATTGACGTATTCGTGGGTTGCTCGCATTCCTGATCTCCTTGGGATAGACCTCTGTTAAGGCCTCCATCCTCATCTCCATGTTGGATTGTCCGGAACAGAGCCAAACATCTCCGATCAGTATGTCGCGGATTTCTATCGTCTTACCTTCCTCCTCCGACATAACCGTCATATTAAAGGGCCCACCGGCCTCCTTTGTTAAAATGGTAAGCTCCCAACGCTCCTCACCGGATACCTTGGTTGAATATATCTGCCCTAAGAATTGAAGTGTTATGGTATCGTCAGGCTTCCCCCACCCCCAAAGCCTGAGCCTTGTATTACGCTGTAGCACCATACCATTGCTGATTAATTTCGGTAACCTAAGCTTTGTATCCAACTCCTTACTCCTCCTATAATACTACTTCTTAATTTATATTTATATTTCATGTGATAAATCGAAATTTCAACCCTCGATTACAACAGGTTTCTTTGTGATACAAACGAACTGATTCACAACAATTCGCCTTGGAAAACTACTCCAAACCTCATAAGTATTGTAGCAAATTTTTAAACAGAATATAACCCCTTTGTTATATTATCAACGAAACAATCCCTATTGACGTAGGATGTTAAATATGGACATTCAAAAAGGCTACCCTCGGACTAGCGTTAATATAACATCGTCCTACAGTAACCTTATCGATATATTTATTATATAGCTTATCTGTATGGAATACTATTCCTTTACCCCACCAATTGTTAGACCCGTGACAAAATACCGCTGTAAGAATGGATAGAGAGCTACAATAGGAAGACAGGTTAATACGGTTGCTGCTGATCGTATCGAGGCTGTAGTAACCTGGTTACTGCCGGTTGCTGCACTGGCTTGAGCAGAAATATTTGCATCACCGCTTAATTGACTTACGGAGGATAACAGCTTCATTAGCTCATACTGCAGCGTGGTAAGGTTCTCATTTAATCGGTTAAATAACATGGTATCGAACCAAGAATTCCATTGACCAACTGCAACAAACAAGGCAACTGTGGCAAATACCGGTTTACATAGGGGTACCACTATCTTAATAAAAATCGTCGTATAACCTGCACCATCAATCATTGCAGATTCCTCCAAGCTATCCGGCAAACCATTCATATAGGTACGGATCACCAACATATTAAAGGCTGCCACCATACCCGGGATGATATAGACCCAGAAGCTATTCATAAAGCCCAAGCTACGGTTCAGCAAAAAGCCCGGTATTAATCCGCCATTCACATACATGGTTAATACATAGATTAGAGATAACGGCTTTGCAAAAATATAGTTCTTACGGCTTAATACAAAGGCAAGCAAAGCCGTAGTGGAAAGAGAAGCAATCGTACCCACCGTTGTCCGAAGAACAGAAACATATAATCCGGTAGTGATGGATTCCTTATGTAATACCGTCCTATAATTATTCAGTGTGAATTTTCTGGGCCATAAATATATCCCACCGCGTAATGCATCCAGCGCCTCATTAAAGGATATTGCAACCGTATTGATAATCGGATATATAGTCACAATAACAAATAGTAGCAAGATCAACCCGATGATTCCGGAGGAAACCATATTCTTAAGGTTAAAGGTTCTTCTTTTCCTTGTAATAATTCGTTCTGATATCTCCATTATCCTTCCCTCCTTAGAATAGTCTTTCTTCTCCGGCAGCCTTTGCCGAAGAGTTAGCCAGGAAAATCAAGATAACACTTACTACACTCTTGAATATACCGGCTGCCGTTCCAATGGAATAATTCGCCTGACTAATACCATATTTCAGCACATAGATGTCGATCGTCTGAGATACCGGCTGCAGTAAACCATTCCCCAATAAATACTGTATTTCAAATCCGGCATTCAAAACATTTCCTATATTAATCAACAATAAGATGAATATAGTGGGTTTGATACCCGGTAATGTAATATTCCACATTTTACGTAGTCTTCCTGCTCCATCAATCGATGCCGCTTCGTACAAATCGGGATTAATTGCTGTTATCGCGGCAAGATATATAATACTGTTCCATCCGGTCTCCTTCCACACGTTACCAAATCCTACAATCCACCAAAATAGCGGCCTAATTGTCAGCCAATTAATCGGTGTCTGAATCAGATTTAATTTCAGAAGGAGATCATTAATGATTCCGTTATCAATGGATAATACATCCCTTATAATACCTGTAACTATAATCATTGATAAGAAGTGGGGCAGATAGGATATGGTCTGGACAAATTTCTTAGGTCCCTTATGTACCACCTCATTGAGGATAAGAGCAAATGCAATCGCAAAAGCAAAGCTCAAGACAAGGTTGA
>JAEYXC010000009.1 GCA_023428655.1 Bacillota bacterium
AGGAATTATATCATCCTAAAAATTAGTATCCTTAACTTTTCCTGAAGCAATCAAAAGCTTCCATTCTGAAGATATCTTATGTAGCAAGACTTCAAAGCCGTCCAATTACTTTATCCTCAGTACACTACTGCAAGTATTCGCATTGCACTGATAATAAAGAAACGCTCTTGCAGATATTTTATGGATCAGGTGTTCAAAAACCCTCGCTTTACTGACGGTCTATGAAGCACGCAATTTCACACCCTGTTCTTATTTGTAGATTCGGTAATTACCACTTAAGGCCATGAGCGCAAACAGATACAGACAATTATCGTAATAACGGCGCTCACCCTTGCGAAGAGGTGTGTTCCAGAAGAGCTCGACGCACTCCTTCCGGTATTTCCCGTTACTCGCCAGGGATGCCTCAGCATTGGTCGCAATAATCGCTACCGGATGCAGAGCCTTTTCTTCGATAATCGTACCATCCAACTCATATACCATGTCATTCCTGCCCTTAACCGTCTCACAGAAGAAGGTCTGAATCTTATCCGCACACTCACTCTCCCACTCATCTGCTGCAAACCATTCATAATCCAGGCCCAGGTTGGCGGGAACACGGTATGCATCACTGTAATAGCGTTCCCTATGATCCTTCATAAAGGGACTTCCATCATAATGGGCATATTCCGGCGCCAGACCGGTGATCGGATGGCAGGCTTTTTTCAGGTATTCTCGGCTTGCTTTTGCTGCTTCCTTCCAGAATTCCCTATCCTCTTCATTGGCCCATAATGCAAACAGCTCATAGAAATGAGGCAGGTGATAGGAGGGATCCGAGAAATTGCAATTGGGAATGAACTTAATCAATTTATTGGAGGGTTCCCACATAGGATCTCCAGGAAAACCTTCCTCCCCTTTATGAATACAAGCATGTAAAAGGTCCCTTGCTTCCTGGGAATAATTAAAGTTTCCTTCGCCGTCTCCCCAGCGATTGGAGGCAAAGAATAGGGCTAGAGCAAAATATTCCTCCCCATCCGGAGCAGGTCCTTCGGAATTCTTTCTTCCGTCGGGCTGAACCGACCAGGCAAAATACCCCTTGTTCCAGCCATAATCCATCCACATATATGATTTGGAGAACTTCCAGAGCTTATCAAACTCCTTCTTCCAGTCCCTCTGAACACACATCATCATGGCATAGGACATACCTTCCGTTCTTGCATCAAAATTACCGGTATCCTCAAAGTATGCCATGTCATCACCGATCTCGTGATAAAATCTCTCATCCTCCGGTCCATAGAATATGGTCTGATAGGCTTCTTCTACTCTTCGTTCAATCTCTTTTTCATCATAACCGAACTCCAAAAACAGATTTCGGTATCTTCCTGTATAAAAAGCACCCTTCATGATTTACCTCCATAAAATATATATCCACCCTATAAATCAGGGTCTATTTTATACCTACTTTTCTCTGTTCACAATGGAATTCCTTATGCACTTTTTGTAATATCCAAACCAATTGATAAGACTGATATTCGATGTGTGGTCACAATTGACCTCATAGCATCATGTTTGACTTCTGACTAATAATTCCTTTAATTCCTCCACAGAAAAGTGATAATGCGTATTACAAAAATGACAATTCACCTCGATGGGCTTCTCTTCTTCGATCATTTCCGTAATCTCCTTTTGCCCAATGGAGATTATCGCCTTTTCAACCCTCTTCTTGGTGCAGTTACACTCGAAGGAAGCCGGTAGCTTGTCCATAAGCTCCAGACCGAATTCTCCGAGGATATACTCCAGTATCATCTCCGGCGTCATCTCCTGATCCAAAAGAGAGGTGATGCTTGTTATTTCATTTACCTTCTTCTCCAGTCGATCAATGACCGCCTCCTCTGCAAAGGGCATCAGCTGTATGATAAAGCCCCCTGCCTGCTTCACGGTGTTATCCTTATTCATTAACACGCCCAATGCTACCACTGACGGTACCTGCTCACTGGTTGCATAATAATAGGCAATATCCTCTGCTATTTCTCCGGATACCAGATGAGTCTGACCTGTATAGGGTTCCTTTAATCCCAGATCCTTGATCACGCTTAAGATCCCTGCACCCAGCGCTCCGCCCACATCAAGCTTTCCTTTATCATTGGCAGGAAGAAGCACCTCCGGATGATATACATAGCCCTTAACGACTCCCTTTGCATTCGCTGTGACCGTAATCCCCCCGATGGGTCCGCTTCCCTTGATCTGAAGGGTAAGAATATCCTCCTCGCCCTTCATCATGCTACCCATCATTGCCCCTGCAGTTAGAAGCCTTCCTAACGCTGCCGTGGCTACCGGACTCGTCCCGTGTATGCTTCTTGCATGTTCTACTAGCTCCTTTGTTGTAGCAGCAAATGCACGTATCTGATTCTCTGCAGCACTTGCACGTATCATATAATCCTTCATAATCAATTCCTATGATAAATAAAACCTAAGTATCATTTTTCCTTATATTAATAGTAGTAGTGATTAATGTCCCTCTCCAAGGACATTATTTCATTTTGATTTAAAATAAAAGGCCTATGAATTTCTGACCAATATCATTCCTCTTTGATCTATCCTTCGAGATATAGCTTATTTTCCTGGTGTTTCTCCCTGGCGATAATATAAACTCTCTCGCTATCCTGCTTCGGTTTCTCTTCCGTCAACATATCATAGATTGCCAATAGCTCCATACCGGCCTCATCAATTAACCGAGCAATTGTATCTAGGGAATATGCCCTTCGATAATGAACCTCTTCATACTTATGATACAGCTCATCTGCTTCAGGGACAAAAAGAGTCAAGTTAACCTCATTCATCATCTCTTCTTCATAATAAGTGTTTTCCCAAATAAAGCTTCCCTCTTCCCGGTTTTCTGCAATTGTATTGTCCCCCAGGACCTCTTCATATGCATACCTGGTATCAAGATCAAAGATAAATACACCACCGGGGTCCAGATAATTATTGACCAATCGAAATACCCTAAGCAGCTCCTCCTCCGTCAATATATAATTCATACTGTCACAGACACTGACTACCGCCGCTACCGTTCCATATAGCTCAAATTCTCTCATGTCCTGGCACAGATACAATATATTATAATCGTCAGCACTGTTCTCTCTCGCGATGGCAAGCATTTCCTCAGAATAATCAATTCCGATCATATCAAAGCCACGGTCTGCCAGGCACCTGGTCATGCTCCCGGTTCCGCAGCCCAGCTCCAGTAATAAGCCCTCTTCAATATGATTCTTTTTTAATAAATCTTGTACATAATCAGCCCATTCCTCATATGGTACATTATCCATAAAAAGGTCATAGACTGATGCAAAGCCACTATAAGGCTGCATCGCTTGCAGCTCCTTTCCTTTATAAATAGGCAGAAGATTATTGTTCAAAACGAACACCTAACTGTCTTGATCCATCAAAACCCACATTCCTCATTCACAATAAATAATTGCATTCTTTCTGCATCATACTGACCTTCTATCATAGATAGGATGTTACAAACTCTCTCTTTTGATGTACAATCGATGCATTTATGTAAAATAACACAGGGGGGCTTGTAGCCTGCACGCTTGGCATTTTGGGGGCAGGCTATATTCTTTACTCGTTCCACTGCTTCTTCTACTGTGTTAACAATCTTATTCGTTCCAACGATAATAATAACCTTATCCGGTCCATAAGACATCGCTGCCACTCTATTACCGCTATGGTCCACATTCACAATCCTACCGTCCACTGACACTGCATTGGATCCGGTTATGTACCAATCCGCTAAGAGCGCCTTCTTTTTTATGTCTTTATTCTCTTCCTTGCTTTTGGCAAGCTCCTTATCATATACAACATTTCCTCTTGCTAAAAGGGCCTGCGTTAAATTCATTTGTTGAAGAGTAGCAGAATGTCCTATCCCAATGGATGCCTCAATCGGGATAATATTCATAAGATGTGACGTTACCTCCGGAATGCTTTCAAAGTACAATACTTTAATATTTCTTAGTCCAAAATTCTCAATCAACTTTACAGAATTCTCCGGTAACATTTCCATCCCCCTAAGATATACATTATTGAGGTAATTATATCCCAATCCCAGCCATACTTCAAACTTTTTTTGGTTGCCCTTGTCCAAGCAATAAGAGAATAAGGCTGCTGTGCAATAGTCCATTATACGGATTATTTCACAGCAGCCTTTTATCGTTTCGTTCGTTCTATCTTCTCTTATACCATCTTATCATAGATATTTTTGAGTGTAGGGTATAACTCCTTGAACACTTCATATTTCTTATTATAGAGCGCTACTTCCTCTGCATTCTGCTCGGTAGTCTCGATTACCTTAATCAGCTTGGTTGTTGCTTCCTCCACATCGGCATATTTACCGCAACCAACTGCCGCAAGAATAGCTGCTCCGAAAGCAGGACCTTCTTCTGAATTAATCTTGTCAACCTTTACATCCAGTACATCTGCGATAATCTTGCACCATAACGGGCTCTTTGCTCCACCGCCGTTGATACGGATACGTTCAATGTCAACTCCAAGAGACTTAACAATCTCAAAGGAATCACGAAGAGCGAAGGCAACACCCTCAAGCACTGCTTGAGTCATCTCTGCTCGGGTAGTATCCATGGTCATTCCAATAAAGGTACCTCTCGCATTGGGATTATTGTGAGGGGTTCTCTCACCCATCAGATAAGGCAGGAAATATACGTTATTCTCACCAAGCTTTGTAATCGCCTGCTGTTCCTTACCATATTCCTTCGTTCCAAGGATCTCATCCATCCACCACTTATTGGAAGCCGCTGCGGATAACATTACACCCATAAAGTGATATTTTCCATCTGCATGAGCAAAGGCATGAAGCGCGTTCTTATCATCAACCGCAAACTCCTTGGTTGAGATAAATACAACACCGGAGGTTCCTAAGGAAACATTACATTTTCCTGCACCAACAGTACCTGTACCAACTGCTGCTACCGCCTGGTCACCGCCACCTGCAATTACCTTTACGCTTGTGGGCAGCCCCAGCTCCTTCGCCGCCTTTTCTGTCATGGTTCCAACTACCTGATAGGATTCATGAATCTTCGCCATCTGCTCTTCCTTTAAACCGCAAAGATCCAGCATTTCTTTGGACCATTTCTTATTCTTCACATCAAGTAAAAGCATACCGGAGGCATCGGATACATCGGTGCAATGAACACCGGAAAGCATGTATGCAATATAATCCTTTGGCAGCATTACCTTCTTAATCCTAGCAAAATTCTCGGGCTCATGTTTTCTCACCCACAACAATTTGGGAGCAGTAAAACCGGTCAATGCCATATTGGCTGTGTAGCTGGAGATCTTCTCTCTACCGATTTCATTATTCAAGTAGTCACATTCTGCCTGGGTACGTCCGTCGTTCCACAGAATTGCCGGACGAATAACCTTGTCATTCTCATCCAGAATAACCATTCCGTGCATCTGTCCGCTAAAGCTGATCCCTTCCACCTGAGATTTGTCTTGGTTCTCTAGGAGCTCCTTCATACCGTCTACCAATGCGGTATACCAATCCTCCGGATTCTGCTCAGACCAACCGGGCTTCGGGAAATAGAGCGGATATTCTCTTGTAACAATACTCTTAATGTCTCCTGCCTCATCCATCAGAAGAAGCTTTACGGAGGAGGTCCCTAAATCTACACCTACATATAACATAGCATAATCTCCTTATATTAAGACTTTTATCAATTGATTTGATGAATAAACTAATGTCAAAATAACTATAGCAACTTGTAGTAACGATGTCAATAGACTATATTGCGAATATTAATCGGTTAATATGGAAAATATTGTTCTGTAACAAAACAAATAACATATTTCTCTTTCCAATTAAAGCAATTTATGTTAACATGATAGAAATATAATTTAATACGAAGGGTGACTGTAATGGTAACAGGCAGTAAAGAACTCATACGAGATATCAACACAAATCTAGTCCTTGAGACGATAATTAATAATACAGCAATATCAAGAGCTGCAATTGCAAAACATCTTGGCTTAACAAAGGCAACCATATCTGCAATCGTACAGGAGCTCATTAATAAGAAGCTCGTCATCGAAATCGGTAGTGATGACACGAATCTAGGTAGAAAACCGATCCTATTAAGCCTCCATAAAAAAGCCGGCTTTGTAATCTGTATTGATATCGGAGTTGATACCATATCCGCTTTGGTATCCGACTTAATCGGTGAGGACTGTAGCCTGAAGCAGATCAAAACCCCGAAGAATACAACGAATATTGTCAGTGTCTTAATTGAATTAATTGAATCCATGAAGCTTCCGAAGGATACCCCTTATGATCTGGTGGGTATTACACTTGGTATCCATGGTGTTATTGCTAATAATCTGGTATCCTTTGCTCCTTACTATAATTTATCCGGAATTAATATCGCAGAGGGTCTGGAAAATCACTTTAATACTCCCGTCTACCTCGAAAACGAAGCGAACCTCTCGGTAATCGGTGAGAAGACCTTTCAGTACGACTATGCGAATATTGCAAATATCAGTGTTCATTCCGGAATCGGTATCGGTATTATTATCAATCATCAGCTTTATACCGGTTATAATGGTAGAGCCGGCGAGATCGGGCATACTATCATTGAAATTGATGGCCGTCAATGTCCCTGTGGGAATAAAGGATGCTTCGAGCAGTACGCCTCCGAACGTAATCTGCTGCGCGAGTATTCAAAAATGAAAAACATCGAGGAAGTAAACTTTGAACAGTTTAGGGTAGCTTATGAAGCCGGTGATCCCGATGCCTTGAAGATTATGGATGACTTTGTAAAATATATGTCCATCGGCGTCAATAATATCCTGAATGCATATAATCCGGATATCGTAATTATCAATAGCTCCTTCACCATCTTCTTCCCACATATTACGGAGAAGATTGAAGCTGCTCTGACCAGTCGAATGAACAGCTATATCCGTATTGTTCCAAGTATTCTACAGGACACCTCCATTTTACTCGGCGGTATCTGTGTTGCAATTAAAGGCTTCCTTGGAGTGGATAATCTGAAGCTAAACCATATTGACCTAAGAGCTTAACCATCCTTAGACATCTTTAAACTTGTCCTATGGATAGAATTATTATATAGAACAATCGGTTAAAATAGGCTGTTATAGTCGGATACTTCTGCCAAGGAGTATTCCAATTATAACAGCCTTATTCATTCCTACCAAAGCTTCCCTTAGCACCCTTTCTTTTAAGTGCTGAGAAGCAAGGAATTCACAAAATAAATTTCTAATAGTAAGGGAGCTTATATCCCATCCAACCTATTTATATACTCAATCAATTCTTCCCAATCATTAATCGTCAGACATTCCCTTTCCGGTATTTCTTTATTATGCTCCTGAATCGCTCCTCGATACCAGACCGGTCGGATCCCCATCCTCATGGCGCCCTCCACATCATAATAAGCATTATCACCACAATACCAGACATCACTTGGACTTAGCTTTGCCTTTCGAAGTGCCAACTCATAAATACGTCTGTGAGGCTTACGAAATACATACTCACTAGTCGCCATTATGAATTCAAACTCATTCTGTGGCAACACGGAATTAATTCTTTCCTCCAGTGCCTTTCCGCTGAAGGAGATATTACTAATCACAGCCGTTCTGATTCCCTGCTCTTTCAGATACCGTAATAGCTTCTCAATATTTTTGGTCAGTAACTTTTCTGTTGCATTATCCCAGAATACCTTCTCCAACTCCTCGGAGGATAAACCGATTTCAATATCGTAATAATCATATAGATAGTTCTGGAAGATATGATTATGGATTTCGATATAGGGAGCTTTTCTAACGTCGGGATCGTAGCGTCCAATCTCCCGATTAAGAGTCTTCACAAATTCCTGAAGATCTCTTGCTGATACTTGATAGGGATTCCTAGTTGCATGCTTTAATACTGCTCTCATTCCCGCTTCCCCGTTGAAGCTTCCTTCCGATATCAAGGTCTGTCCATAATCAAACATAATCATCTTTGGTTTTTTCATTTGTTCCCTCTCAATCCTATAAACCTATTCCTGAAGCGGATTACTCTGTTCCTTATTTTTCAGTTCCTTCTTACGTTTTGTGATAATCCCACCAATTCTTCCCGATTCCTTTGCCGTAAGGGACTTCCAACCGGTATTCATTACTTTATCCAGATACCCGAGTTCTTCTGCAATTTCATATTTCAGCTTATCCTCCGGTTTTATGTTATTCAGATCGATCTCTTCCCTCTTAGTACTCATGTTAGTCACCCTTTCTGTCATACTTGTATTCTGACTAGAGTGTACCCAACTTCTATTCTTCTATTCGAATTTCCTTACCAAGGGGAAGGGAATATATGATCATCTCCTTAACCTTCTTGTTCAGCATCTGCTCCAACGCTCGCTTATAGTATTGCAGCTGTACCTTATATCGATGAACCAGCTGCTGTTCATCGGATACAATATCCGACTTATAATCAAGAAGTACCAGCTCCCCTGCTTCCTCAAAGAAAACATCTATGATACCCTGAATTAAGATCAGCTCATCACTCTCCATAGCCTCTAG